>NZ_JBQGCX010000158.1:0-3179 GCF_052038725.1 Actinosynnema sp. | reverse complement strand
TCCCGTCGCCCGACGAGATCAGCGAGCAGTCGCTCACGGACGCGCGCCTCCTGCTCGACAAGGACGGCCACGACCTCCACGAGGCGCTACGCGTGATCGACTGGGCCACGCAGGACAGCTTCTGGAAGGCGAACGTCACCTCGATCACCAAGCTGCGGAAGCACTACGACACCCTGCGCCTCAAGGCAGAAGAAGACCAGGACCCGCGCTGGCGCCACCTCCGCTCCGTCGAGTCCATCCCGGACGACGAGATCGACCCCGACGACGTCCTCGGCCCCGACACCTGGTCCTGCCCAGCGCCACCCCGCGAGATCGACGAGGGCCCCACAGCAGCCCGCCGGGAGTGGTACCGGCGCGCCGCCGAGGACCACCGCCAAGACCGCCTCCGCGAAGCCCGCGCCGTCATCAGCCGCCAGCAGAACAGAGACACCGCGTGACCGACCTCGACGAACTCCTCCCCCCGCACGACGCACAGGCCGAGCAGGCCACGCTCGGCGCGATCCTGGCCAGCTCGCGCGCCCTCGCCGAGGTCTCCGAGGTCTTGGAGCCGGGCGACTTCTACCGCCCGGCACACCAGGCCGTCTACCTCGCCGCCCTGCACCTGGACCACGCCGGAGAACCGGTCGACCCCGTCACGGTCGCCGACCGGCTCAACCGCATCGGCGACCTCGCGCGCGTCGGCGGCGCGCCGTACCTGCACACCCTGTTCGCCGCCGTGCCCACCGCAGCGAACGCGAGCTACTACGCCGAGATCGTCGCCGAGAAGGCCACCCTGCGGCGCCTGATGGAAGCGGGCCACCGCATCACCCAGCAGGCCCTCACCGGGGCGAACGGGGCCGAAGTCGCCAGCGTCGTCGAGAACGCCCGGCAGACCCTCGACGCCGTCACCAGCCGCGCCCGCGCCGAGATCGCCGTCTACGACCTCGAAGACCTCGCTGACGCCGCCCTCGACCGGTACGCCTCCCCCGAGCCCCCATCCCTCCCCACCGGCTGGCCCGACCTCAACGCGATCATCGGCGGCCTGCGCCCCGGCACGCTGACCGTCATCGGCGCGCGCCCCGGCGTCGGCAAGTCCGTCCTCGGGATCAACCTCGTCACGCACGCCGCCGCACGCGGCCACGGCGCCCTGTTCCTCTCCCTGGAGATGCCGAAGACCGAGGTGATCGACCGGGTGATCGCCAACCTCGCCAGCGTCGAACTCGACCACCTCACCAAGCACCGCCTGTCCCCGCACGACTGGGAGCACGTCCGCGCCGCCCACGCCAAGCTCAAGGGCTGGCCCCTCAAGGTCGTCGACTACGGCCACGTCAGCCTCACCACCGCACGCACCATCGGCCGCGACCAAGCACGCAGCCCTCGCGGGCTATCGCTGCTCGTCGTCGACTACCTCCAACTGATGAAGCCCGCAGACCCCCGCGCGCCCCGCGAGCAGCAGGTCGCAGGCAACTCGCGCGGCCTCAAGCTCCTCGCCAAGGAACTTGACGTCCCCGTCGTCGCCCTCGCCCAGGTCAACCGCGGCTCCGAACAGCGCTCCGACCGCCGCCCAGCCCTGGCCGACCTCCGCGAGTCTGGCTCGATCGAAGCCGACGCCGACGCCGTCCTCCTGCTCCACCACGACCCCGAACACGTCGGCGAGATCGAGGTCGGCATCCCCAAGAACCGGCACGGCCGCACCGGCACCATCCACATCCCCTGGAGCCCGCACTACGCCCGCGCCGGGGCCAACCCGAACATCCGCGCCGTCGCCTAACCCCACCCCGCCCGGCGCCCACCAGCGGCGGGCCCTACCCCCTGGGAAACCCACATGAACCCGAACAACCGGCCCGGCAGCAAGCCCCCCGCCCTGCCCGAACAGGCCATCACCAGCATCTCCGAAACCCTCGGCGTCAGCACCGAAGCCCTCCACGCTATGTCCCACCTCGACGTGGCCATCGGCCTCATCCTCACCAAAGCCGAAACCGAGATCCTCACCCTCGCCAACCAGACCCGCCGCGCTGGCCAAGACCCCGGCCCGATCATCGTCCAGACCATCGCCGCCCTCCACCACGTCAGCCCCTTCTACGTCCACGAACGAATGCACCGCGCCACCACCGACCTCCTCAACCCACCCACCAACGGATGAACACCGACAACAGCCCCACAGCGGGCGCACGGACGTCCGCACGTCGCGCGCGTGACGTCGCGCGCGTACGGGGTCGGTGGGAGCGCGAGGGGCCGCTCCCGGTCGAGGTGCGGGAGCGCTTGGCGAAGGGCTTCGGCGCCCGCGTGCGGGGGCTGCGGAAGGCCCGTGGGTGGTCGCAGGTGCAGTTGGCGGAGGTGTTGGGCTGCGCGGCGAAGACGGTCGGCAGGCTGGAGCGTGGGGAGCATCGGCCGTCGCGTCAGCAGGTGGCGTGGCTGGCGCGGGCGTTCACCCCTGCTGGGGTGCACCCGGTGGTGCTCGACGTCGAGCTGCTGAACTTGGTGGGTGCGCCGCGGCGTGGTCGTCGGCGCGGTTCGCGGTCGGGGCTCTACTCGCTGCCGGGTGAGCTGGGTGCGGAGTTGGCTGCGGCGCAGCGGCAGGTGGCTGCGGCGATGCGGCGGCTCGGGCGGTAGTGGGTCGCGGCGTTCGTGGTGCTGGTGTTCGGGCCGGGCTGGTGATGCGGTGAGCGCACTGCTGGCCCGGCCCTTGGTGTTCCGGGGCTAGTTGACCTGGACGTCGTAGGCGAGTTCGTACCGCTCCGCGTTCATGATCATGCGGGTGGTCTCCACCGGGGTGCCCGCCTCGTCATGAACGATCCGGGTCACGTCGATCACGGGCGCGCCGGGCTGGATCGCGAGCCGCTCGGCCTCGGTGGTGTCTGCTGGGCGGGCCCGCACGTACTCGACGCCGTGCGCCAGGGGGTGCCCGAGGGCATCGAGTAGCCCGTAGGAGCCGCTGGTGCCGGTGTCGACCTCTTCCAGTTGGGTGCCTGCGGTGATGCTGCGTGGCAGCCAGCTGGTGGCGAGCTGGACTGGGGTTCCGTCGGCGCTCATCACGCGGTCGCGCACGAGGACTTCGTCGCCGGGCTGGAGGTCGAGGGCGGCGGCAGTGCGTTCGTCGGCGGCTTCGACGCGGACTTCGGTCTGGACGGTGGGGGTGAAGCCGCCGGTGACGGCGTCGCTGAGGAACGCGCCGCGTCCGGCCTCGCGGGCGCTGCGGG
>NZ_JBQGCX010000157.1:0-2461 GCF_052038725.1 Actinosynnema sp. | reverse complement strand
GTGGCGGCGGTGTGGCCAGTGGTGGGAGCGCTGGCATCGGCGAGGGCGCGGCTGGGTGCCGGGGGCTGGGGGCCGGTCAGGGGCCGGCTGCCGATCGGGGTGTGGTCGGGTGCGGGAGCAGCGGCGCGGGTGGGCCTGCCGGTGGTGGCGGGCGAGCGGTCGGTGGTGGGGGTGGGGTGGGTGTTCGGGTCGGGTGGGGTGCGCGGGTCTTCTGGTCTTTGCGGTGTGGTTCGCGGCGTCGTTCGCCGTCCCGGTTCGCCCGGTTCCGCCCTCAGCACCTCGGCCCCCTCCCCCGGCGCCCCCGCGCCCGTGTCCGCACCCGTCTCCGCGCCCGCGCCCGGCTGGTCGTCGCGTGGTTCCCGCGAGCGGTCGGAACGGGTGGCCGACGGTTCGGGGAACTGGTGCGCCCGATCGTTCGGCGCGCCATCCGCGCCATCCGCTCCGGGCTCGGTCCGGGGTGCGGAAGGCCCCCCGCAATGGGGGTGGGGGCGCGGTCCGGTGAAGTGCCGACCACGGTTAGCCAGGTGGTCTGGTGACATCGACCGGTTGTGCTCCACTGCGTCCTCTTGCACGTCCTCGGGCACCGCTCGGCGATCCCGGAACCGCGTCCCCGAACTCTGGCGGAAAAACGACATCGAACAAAGCGGTCGCGGCTTGGGCACGCCGTTGTGCGCAAACCGCGGACCCGCTCCGGAACGTTGTTCCGGCGTTGCGCTCCGACCCCCGCTCGCGCGGGGTGCGGGGCGACGGGCGCCCCGCCCTTCCCACCGGTGTGCGACCGGGCTGGCACGACCCCAGGCGACCATCACGGGCAGTGACCGGCGCTCGGTCCGGCGCACACCCCTCGTTCCCCGTTCGGTCGAGTCGCTCCCCACGCGGTCATCCCGGTCCGCGGACCTTTCAGCCCCGCTGAGAAGACCCCCAGGACTCCTCAGCGGTGAATGGCCCGCACCGGCTTCGGCTGTCTCCGGGTAAACCACCGCACCCGGCCCCGCCGCACTTCCGGTCGGCGTCGGCGCAACGCCTGGGAGCACCCTGGCACCCCCGGTCGTTAAGGTGGAACGGGCGGGCCGCCGAAGGCGGGCAAAAGCCCTGTTCACACCGCGATCCGGTTTTTCCGGACCGGAAACCGGCACCGGGGGAGGGCGCTCAGCGGATGGTGGGGAACGGTCACGGTTCGGGTCCGCGCACCGCTTTCGCCGAACGCTTCGCGCTGCTCTACGCCGAGGCGGGCGACCCCCCGCTCAAGCGCGTGACCGCCTCGGTGGCCAGGTCGCGCCGGGTCGACGAGCCGGGCCGACCGGTCAAGGTGACCGCGCAGCGGGTGAGCGACTGGCGCCGGGGGCGCAACGTCCCGGCCCGGTTCTCGGCACTCTCGGTAGTGCTGGAGGTGCTCATCGGTGAAGCCCGCAAGCAGCGGCCGACCCCGCCGATCCCCGAGCTGCACGACCTGGGGGCGTGGCGCGAGCTGTGGGAGCAGGCCCTCGCCAGCCCCGTCGCGGCCGTCGAGAGCGCGCCCGCGGAAATGCCCGAGGAAAGCGGCGTGTGCCCCTACCGGGGATTGGCCGCTTTCCAGCCCGAGGATTCCTCCTGGTTCTTCGGCCGGGAGCGCAGCACGGCCGCCCTCGTCGCCCGGCTGGACAATTCCACGGAATACGGCGGAATCGTTGTCCTGGTCGGCGCCTCGGGCGCCGGGAAATCCTCGCTGGTGCGCGCCGGGCTCATTCCCTCCATTCGCGAGGGGGCGTTAGCCGACCCCGGCTCCGCGTCCTGGCCCTCGGCCGTCATGACACCGGGTGCGAACCCGCTCGCCGAATTGGTCGAGCGGGTTCCCGAGCTGGCCTCGGTCCTGCCCCCCGGCGGGCTCCCCGACGACCCGCCGACCGAGCGCGGCGCGGGCCCGAGGTCGCTGGGCGTGATCGACTTCGCGGAGCGGGTCAGGGCCGCCGTCGCCGAGCACGCGCGGGCGCGCGGCGGCGAGCGCCTGGTGCTGGTGGTCGACCAGTTCGAGGAGGCCTTCACCCTCTGCGGCGACGACGCGCAGGTCCAGCTGTTCGTCCAGGCGCTGGCGGCGGCCTGCACCCCGGAGCGGCCGGGCGGGCACGCGCCCGCGCTGGTCGTGCTGGGCGTGCGCGCCGACTTCTACGGGCGCTGCCTGGTGATCCCCGAACTGGCCGACGCGCTCCAGGAGCGGCAGATGGTCCTCGGCCCGATGACCACGGCCGAGCTGCGCGAGGCGGTGGCCAGGCCCGCGCGCGCGGCCGGCCTCCAACTGGAGGCCGGCCTGGTCGAGCTGATGCTGCGCGACCTGGGCGTGCGGGCCGGTCGGACGCCGGTGCGCGGCGCGCGGGGCGCGTACGACGCGGGCGCCCTGCCGCTGCTCTCGCACGCCCTGCTCGCCACCTGGCAGCGCAGGCAGGCGGGCAGGCTCACCACCGCGGGCTACCGGGCCGCGGGCGGC
>NZ_JBQGCX010000156.1:0-2163 GCF_052038725.1 Actinosynnema sp. | reverse complement strand
GGGTTGGGATGAGCTAAGCAGCGCCCCCAGCGCCCCGCACAACGAACGCCGCCGTTGTGCGGGGGACACCACAGCGCCCTAGCGTGATGCGCACCATCGCCCGCCAGGCGCTCCACCCCCGCGGAAGGACCCGTCCCCACCATGTCCGTCGACCGAGAACTCGACGCCGCCGACGTGCGAGACCCGCTGCTGCGCGACGCCTACCGGCGCTGCCGGGAGCTGAACGCCGAGCACGGGCGCACCTACTACCTGGCGACCCGGCTGCTCCACCGCGAGCAGCGGCCCGCCGTGCACGCCCTCTACGGCTTCGCCCGCTGGGCCGACGACGTGGTCGACGAGGTGCACGACGGCCGCACCGCGCGCGAGCGGGCGGCGGGACTGTCCGAAGTGGACCGGGCGCTGACGGAGGGGCTCGAGGCCGGGCGCAGCGAGCACCCGGTGGTGGCGGCCGTGGTGGACACCGCCCGCCGCTACGACATCGACCGGGCCCACTTCACCGACTTCCTGCACTCGATGCGGATGGACCTGACCGTCGCCGACTACGCCACCTACGACGACCTCGCCGAGTACGTGCACGGCTCGGCCGCCGTGATCGGCCTGCAGGTGCTGCCGGTGCTGGGCACGGTCGTGCCGCGCGCCGAGGCGGAGCCCGCGGCGGCGGCGCTGGGCGTGGCGTTCCAGCTGACCAACTTCCTGCGCGACGTCGGCGAGGACCTGGACCGGGGGCGGGTGTACCTGCCGCTGGACGAGCTGGCCGCGTTCGGCGTTGACCGGGAGCTGCTGGAGTGGGCGCGCCGCCGCGACCGCACCGACCCGAGGGTGCGCAAGGCGCTGGCGCACCAGGTCGCGCGGGCCCGGTCGGTGTACCGGCAGGCCGAGCCGGGCATCGCGATGCTGGCCCCGCGCTCGCGGCCGTGCGTGGCGACCGCGTACCGGCTGTACGGGCGCATCCTGGACCTGATCGAGGACGCGGACTACGACGTGCTGTCCCGGCGGGTCGTGGTGTCCACCGGGCGGCGGCTGGCGATCGCGCTGCCCGCGCTGGCCAAGGCGGCGGTGGCGCGGTCGGCCTGAAGGGGCCGCCGGTCCTGAGAGTCCTGTTCCACCCTGAAGTCAGACCTGACCTGGAGGAGGTGCCGATGCCCTACCGGATGCCGCTGCGCCGCTTCAGCGCGCGCCCGTGGCCCGAGCAGGAGCCGACCTGGCGCGACGCGAAGCCCGCGCTGATCGAGGCCGCGCTCAAGCGGGCCACCGCCCGCCCGTCCGGCAACTGGTACGTGGTGGGCGCGAGCCGCGAGATCACCGCGGACCGCCCGTTCGGCCGGTCGATCGGCGGGACCGAGGTGGTGCTGTGGCGCGGCGAGGACGGCGGGCTGCTGGCGGGGCCGGGGTCCTGCCCGCACCTGGGCGCGCCGCTGTGCGACGGGGCGGTGCACGCGGGCAAGGTGGTGTGCCGCTGGCACGGCCTCGCGCTGGGGAGCGGGAAGTTCGGCGGCTGGAGCCCGTACCCGGCGCACGACGACGGGGTGCTGGTGTGGGTGCGGCTGGACGCGCTCGGCGGCGAGGAGCCGCTGCCCGAGCCGGTGCTGCCGGAGCGCCCGCCCGCGCCGTTCGTGGACGCGGTGGCGACCCTGGTCGGGCGCTGCGAGCCGGACGACGTGATCGCGAACCGGCTGGACCCCTGGCACGGCGCGTGGTTCCACCCGTACTCGTTCGCGAACCTGTCCGTGCTGGAGACGCCGACCGAGGAGCAGGACCGGTTCCTGGTCGAGGTGACGTTCAAGGTCGCGGGCAAGGTCGGGGTGCCGGTGATCGCCGCGTTCAGCTGCCCGGAGCCCAGGACGATCGTGATGCACATCGTGGAGGGCGAGGGCTCGGGCAGCGTCGTGGAGACGCACGCGACGCCGCTGTCGCCCGGCCGCGACGGCGCGGCCCGCACGGCCGTGGTGGAGGCGACGATCGCGCACTCGGACCGGTCCGGCTTCGGGGTGGCCCGCACGGTCGCGCCGGTGATCCGGCCGCTGATGCGGATGGCCGCCGCGCGGTTGTGGCGCGACGACCTCGACTACGCGGAGCGGCGCTACGCCTTGCGCAGCAAGGGCTTGTTCCCCGGCTGAACCGGGAGCGGTGGCGGGCGGAAAGGGCTTTCCCCAACGGGGGGAA
>NZ_JBQGCX010000155.1:0-1916 GCF_052038725.1 Actinosynnema sp. | reverse complement strand
GGTCGCCACCTCGTCGAGCGCCACCCGCGCCCTCGACGGCAGCAACGCCGACGCGATCTCCGCGCTGGCCCGCTCGGCCACCGGCCCGGACGCCGCCTATCGGCAGACCGTCGTGAAGATCGGCATGGCGGTCCAGACCGCCGCGAGCCGCTCCGCGACCCAGGCCTCCATCACCGCGCAGGTCGACGCCGCCCGCCAGTCCTCCGCGGGCGTCAACCTGGACGAGGAGCTCACCTCGATGCTGACCTACCAGCGCAGCTACGAGGCCGCCGCGCGCGTCATGAGCGCGGTCGACTCGATGCTGGACACCCTCATCAACCGGACCGGGAGGTAGTCCCCGGTGAACATCTCCCGCGTGACCGAGCGCTCCATGTCGACGGGCATCCTGTCGAGCCTGCAGCGCAACCAGAACAAGATGGACCAGCTCCGCGAGGCCATCTCCAGCGGCAGGCAGCTCACCAAGCCCTCCGACGGCCCCACCGACACCGTCTCGGCGATGCAGCTGCGCACCGAGATCGCCGAGCGCGGCGCGTACTCGCGCAGCGCCGTCGACGGCCAGGCCCGCCTCGGCGCCGCCGAGACCGCGCTCTCCTCCACCAGCGACCTGCTGCTGCGGGCCCGCGACCTGGTGCTCCAGGGCAAGTCCGCGCAGAGCCAGGACTCCCGCGAGGCCATCGCGGCCGAGATCGACGCCATCCGCACGTCGATGATCGGCCTGGCCAACACCACCTACCTCGACCGCCCGGTCTTCGGCGGCACCACGGCCGGTGGCCAGGCCTTCGCCTCGGACGGCAGCTACCTCGGCGACGACGGCCAGGTCATGCGCCGCATCGCCAACGGCACCCAGGTGCGCGTCGACGTCCCCGCCGACACCTTCGGCACGGGCAGCAACCAGGTCTTCAAGGTCCTGGAGTCGATCGCGGGCAACATGCGGAGCAACCCGGCCGGGTTGTCCGCCGATCTCGATCGGTTGGATTCCGGGATCAAGACGGTCAACACGGCCGTCACCGGCATCGGCACCCGATACGGTCAGCTGTCGGCGGCGGACGACGCGGGGCAGGCCCAAGTCGTGACGCTGTCGGCCAGGCTGTCCCAGATCGAGGACGTGGACGTGGCAGCCGCGGTCGTGGAGCTCCAGACCCAGACGGTCGCCTACGAGGCGTCCCTCGCCGCGACCGCGCGCATCGTGCAGCCCTCGCTCCTGGACTTCCTGCGATGACCGCCGTCCTGGAGAGGGGAGCGAGGACCACGAGCACCACAGTGGACGAACAGCTGCCGACCATCGAGTTCGTCACGCCGCTTCCAGGGTTCCCGCACCACCGGACCTTCGTGCTGGTGTCGCTGCACGAGGAGGGGCTGCTCTACGCCCTGCGCTCGGCGGACGACCCCGGTCTCAGGGTCCTGGTCGTCCCGCCCGCCCCGTTCTTCCCGGACTACGCGCCGGTCGTGGGCGAGGAGGCGCTGGACCAGCTGGGCACCCGCGAGGCGGACAACCTGCTGCCGCTGCTGGTGGTCACCGCGGGTGACAAGGCGGCCGGTGCGACGGCGAACCTGCTGGCGCCGATCGTGGTCGACCAGCGGAGCAGGCGTGCGGTCCAGGTCGTCCAGGCGGATGATCTGCCCACGCGCGCACCGCTGGCGCGTGACGTGCCGGCCCCCAACGCGGGAGGAAGACCGCAGAATGCTAGTGCTGACGCGACGGGCGGGGGAGAGCTTGCGGATCGGTGACGACGTCACCGTGACCGTGCTCGACGTCCAGGGCAACGTCGTGCGGGTGGGCATCCAGGCCCCCCGCTCGGTGGCGGTGCACCGGGACGAGCTGTACCGGGCGCTGCGCATCGCCAACGAGCAGGCCGCCCTCAAGCCGGGGGCGCCGGAACCGGACCTGGACCAGCTCCTCGGCTCGCCACCACCCC
>NZ_JBQGCX010000154.1:0-2599 GCF_052038725.1 Actinosynnema sp. | reverse complement strand
GGCGAGCACCAGCAGCGACCGCACCCGCTCCGGCGCGGTCACCGCCCACTCCAGCGCCCGCATCCCGCCCATGGACCCGCCGACGACGGCCGCCCACGAGCGCACGCCGAGCGCGTCGGCCAGCCCCAGCTCGGCGGCCACTTGGTCGCGGATGCCGATGGCCGGGAACCGGTCGCCCCAGGGCCTCCCGTCGGGCGCGGCGTCCCACGGGCCGGTGCTGCCCTGGCAGCCGCCCAGCGCGTTGGGCGCGACGACGAACCACCGGTCGGTGTCCAGCGCGAGGCCGGGCCCCACCAGCCCGTCCCACCACCCGGCGGTCGGGTGGCCGGGACCGGCGGGTCCGGCGACGTGGCTGTCCCCGGTGAGGGCGTGCAGCACGAGCACCGCGTTGGACCGGTCCTCGTCCAGCGCGCCCCAGGTCTCGTAGGCGAGCCGGAACGGAAGACCGGGCAGCGCGCCCCGGTGCCACCGCCTCCCGCCTGCGGGATCGCCGTCGCGCCACCCCGTCACCGCGCGGACTTCGCCGCCCGGAACCCGGCCTCCAGGTCGGCCTTCAGGTCCTCGACCGCCTCGATGCCCACGGACAGCCGGACGAGGCCCGGCGTGACGCCGCTGGTGGCCTGCTGCTCGGCGGTGAGCTGGCTGTGCGTGGTGGACGCCGGGTGGATGACCAGGCTGCGCACGTCGCCGATGTTGGCGAGCTGGCTGAACAGCTCCAGCCCGTCCACGAACGCCCGCCCCGCGTCGGCCCCGCCGACCAGCTCGAACGAGACGATCGCGCCCGCGCCCCCTGGCAGGTAGCGCTGGGCGAGCGCGTGCCACGGGCTGGACGGCAGCCCCGCGTAGTGCACCCGCTCGACCTCGTCGCGCCCGTCGAGCCACTCGGCGAGCGCCTGCGCGTTGGCCACGTGCCGCTCCAGGCGCAGCGAGAGGGTCTCGATGCCCTGCAGGACGAGGAAGCTGGTGAGCGGGGCGATGGCGGCCCCGGTGTCGCGCAGGCCCTGCACGCGCAGCTTGGCGGCGAACGCGCCGTGCCCGAGGGCGGGCCAGTCGCGCAGGCCGTGGTAGCTGGGGTCGGGGTCGTTGAAGTCGGGGAACCTGGCGGCGTCGCCGAAGTCGAACCTGCCGCCGTCGACGACGACGCCCGCGATGGCCGTGCCGTGGCCGCCGAGGAACTTGGTGGCGGAGTGCAGCACGATGTCGGCGCCGTGCTCCAGGGGGCGCAGCAGGTAGGGCGTGGGGACGGTGTTGTCCACGACCAGCGGGACGCCCGCGGCGTGCGCGACGTCGGCGACGGCGGTGATGTCGAGGACGTTGCTGCGGGGGTTGGCGAGGGTCTCGGCGAACAGCAGCTTGGTGTTCGGCCTGATCGCGGCGCGCCAGGCGTCGAGGTCGTCGGGGTCGTCGACGAAGGTGGTGGTGATGCCGAGCTTGGGCAGGGTGTGGTGGAGCAGGTTGTAGGTGCCGCCGTAGAGGGAGGCGCTGGAGACGAGGTGGTCGCCCGCGCGGGCGAGGTTGAGGATCGTGGCCGTCTCGGCGGCCTGGCCGGACGCGAAGGCGACGGCGGCGATCCCGCCCTCCAGGGCGGCGACGCGCTGTTCGAGGACGTCCTGGGTGGGGTTGTTGATGCGGGTGTAGATGTTGCCGGGTTCGGCGAGGCTGAACAGGGCGGCGCCGTGCGCGGTGTCGCGGAAGGCGAACGAGGTGGTCTGGTAGATCGGCGTGGCGCGGGCCCCGGTGGTCGGGTCGGGTGCTGCCCCGGCGTGCACCTGCTGGGTCTCGAAGGACCAGGTCATGAGCGCTCGTTCTCCCCTGCCTGCGGCGGTTTTCCAGCGAACGTAGGGCGGCCGGGGGGCGGGGCGCAGGTCGTTCCGCGTGGTGGGAACCACTGGACGGGCCGCTTGTTCTACGCTCGGCGGAATGCGCACCGCACTGCTCGGTTTCGGCCTGGGCGGAACCGCTTTCCACGCACCGTTCCTGTCTACCGCCGAGGGCCTGACCCTGTCAGCCGTCGTCACCTCCCGATCGGGTGAGGTGGGAAGTCGGTACCCAGGGGTGGAGGTGCTGGGGTCGGCGGAGGAGCTGTGGTCGAGGGCGGCGGACTTCGACCTGGTGGTGGTGACGACCCCGAACCGGTTGCACGCGGCGCACGCGCGGGCGGCGCTGGAGCGCGGGCTGGACGTGGTGGTGGACAAGCCGTTCGCCGCGACGGCGGCGGAGGCGCGCTCGTTGGCGGACCTGGCGCGGGCGCGGGGCCTGCTGCTGGCCCCGTTCCACAACCGCCGCTGGGACGGCGACTTCCGCACGGTGGCGTCCTTGGTGCGCAACGGCTCGCTGGGGTCGGTCCACCGGTTCGAGTCGAGGTTCGAGCGCTGGAGGCCGGAGGTGAAGCCGGGGTGGAAGGAGTCGGCGGACCCGGAGGCGCTGGGGAGCGTCGTGTACGACCTGGGGACGCACCTGGTGGACCAGGCCGTGGCGCTGTTCGGCAGGCCGCGGTCGGTGTACGCGGAGGTGCGCGCGCTGCGGGAGGGCGCCCAGGCCCACGACGACGCCTTCCTGGCTCTGACCCACGAGGGCGGCGAGGTGTCCCACCTGTGGG
>NZ_JBQGCX010000153.1:0-3847 GCF_052038725.1 Actinosynnema sp. | reverse complement strand
CACGGCGGTCACCCGCCGGGCGCGGTCGACCGCGCCGCGCAGTTCCAGGTACCAGCCGAAGTTGTAGACGGGGTTGTCGGGCTCGATCCGCTGGGCGAGCCAGACGCCCGACTGGGCGCCGGTGAGCGGCAGCGACGTCATGGGAAAGGCCTCCACGCAATGGGTTCCGCGCAGGTCTGGGCGCACGACGCGGGTGGGGGCGCCGCGTTCGGCGGCCCCCACCCGCGACGGAAGGGCTGGTGCTGCGACTAGTTCTCGATCTTCTCCAGCAGCGGCACGACCTGGTCGATGCCGTAGGGCACGCTCAGCACGGTGTTGAACGACATGGAGGCGCCGATCGGCGGGTCCATGTAGGTCAGGAACAGGTCGCGCTTCTCGGTGGTGACCTTGAGGCGCTGGTACGCCTCGACGCCCTTGACCCGCTCCTGCGCGGCGAGGTCGGAGGTCAGCCAGATGACCCGGTCGGCCTCCAGCAGGTCCATCCGCTCCTCGCTGAACTTGGCGTCGTTCATCTCACCCGCGAGCGTGCCGATCTCGTCCTTGAGCGTGAAGCCCAGCTCCTTGACGAAGATGGCCTTCGGGTCGGTCGGGGCGAACGCGGAGTACTCGCCGGGCTTGAAGCTGTCGGCGACGACGGCGGTCTTGCCCTGCCACTGGGGGTGCGCGGCCTTGGCGTCGGCGAACCGCTTGGCCACGCCGTCGACCAGCTCCTGCGCCTTCTCGCTCTTGCCGAGCGCCTTGGCGATGTGCTTGGTCTGGTCCTGCCACGGCGCGCCGTAGTCCACGAAGCCCTTGGGCTGCGCCACGACGGGCGCGATCTTGGACAGCGTGTCGTAGTGCTCCCGCTGGAGCCCGGAGTACACGGCGACGATCAGGTCGGGCTTGAGCGCGACGATCTTCTCCATGCTCACGTCGTCGCGCTCGCCGACGATCTCCGGCTGGGTGTCGCCCCACAGCTCCTTGGTCCACGGCCAGTTGCCGTAGGGGCGCTCCTTGAACCAGTCGACGACGCCGACGGGCTTGGATCCCAGTGCCAGCACGGGTTCCTGGTCGGACAGGCCGAGCGTGACGATGCGCTTCGGCTCGGCCTTGATCTCCGTCGAGCCGTACTTGTGCTCGACGGTGACGGGGAACGCGCCGGACGCCGCGTCGCCGGACGCGCTCGGGGCGCCCGCGTCGGCGCCACCGCCGCTCCCGCACGCGGTCAGCGCCAGTGCCGCCGCGGCGACGGCGGCCACCAGCCTGGAGATGCCGGACATTGTGGTTGTCTTCCCTTCCGCCGGGCGGGCACCGCTGCCCGCCCGAGGTTCCTCGTGTGGTGGTGGGTCTAGCTGGAGCTGGAGCCGCTGATCGCGTACTCCTGCTGGGACGGGATCGCCGCGGGGCGGCGGTCCAGCACGGATCGGAGGATCTCCCCGACCCGCACGGCGGTGTTGGACAGCAGCGCCGAGGAGATGCCGTGGCTGTGCTCGGTGCCGCCCTGCAGGTAGATGCCCGCCTCGACGTCGCCCGACGTGGTGACGCGGTAGTCGCGGTCCACCCTGAGCCGGTCGTCCGGGTCGCGCAGGCAGCGCCCGGCCAGCTCGCCGAGCAGCGGCGTCGGGTCCGCCTCGTGGTAGCCGGTGGCGTAGACGACCGCGTCGGCGGTCAGCTCCTCGGACCTGCCGGTGGCCAGCGACCCGACGGTGACGCGGACGCCGTCGGGGGTCTCGGCGAGGCCGGTGACGTGCGAGAGGTTCAGCAGCCGCAACCGGTTCTCGCCGAGGACCTTCTCGCGGTAGACGCGGCGGTACAGCTCGTCGATCCGGTCGGTGTCGACCACGGCGTAGTTGGTGTTGGAGTGGTAGCCCATCATGCGGCGCTTGATCTCGTCGGGCGCGCCGAAGTAGTCGTCGACGGCGGCCGGGTCGAAGATCCGGTTGGCGAAGGAGGAGTCGTCGGCGGGGCTGTAGCCGTAGCGGGCGAACACCCCGCACACCTCGGCGGCCGGGAAGCGCTCGTGCAGGAAGGCGGTGACCTCGGCGGCGCTCTGCCCGGCCCCGACCACGACGACCCGCTTCGGGTCGCCCAGGGCGGGGACGCGGGCGAGGAAGTCGTGGGTGTGCCAGATCCGCGCGGACGGCACGACGCCCTCGGGGAGGTTGACCCGCAACCCCGTGGCGAACACGAGGTTGCGGGTCCGGCGGACCTCCAGCCCACCGTCGGCGGCGCGGGAGGTGACGTCGAAGTGGGTGATCGCGCCGTCCTGCTCCACGGGGGCGGCGGCGACGACCTCGGTCCGGTAAGAGACCTGCTCGGCCAGCTGCGCGGCGGACCACTCGAAGTAGTCGTTGAACTCCACGCGCAGCGGGAACAGGTTCTTGTGGTTGATGAAGTCGCTGAGCCTGCCGCGCTGGTGCAGGTAGTTGAGGAAGCTGAACGAGCTGGTGGGGTTCCGCAGCGTGACCAGGTCCTTGAGGAAGGAGACCTGCATCGTCGCGTCGTCCAGCAACATGCCCCGGTGCCACCCGAAGGCGGGCTGGCGCTCAAGGAAGTGAGCGGTGACGGCCTGGCCGGGCGACGCGGTGGCGTTGTGCTCGGAGACGGCGATGGCGAGGGCCAGGTTGGAGGGGCCGAAGCCGACGCCGAGGACGTCGAAGACCGGGAACTGTGGCATGGCTGTCCCATCGGTGCGACATTGGGGTGATCAAACTTTGGTTACCCTAACCTAACCTCAACGCCTCACGAGAGTGATCCGGACCTCTCTTACGGTTAGGCTAACCTCACTCTCCGTACCCCTGGAAGGTGCTGCGGTGAAAAAAGTCCTCTCGGACGTGGTCACCGGGCAGTGGCGGCCGGTCGCCGCGGCCGGGACCCTGGGAGCGCTGCACCAGGCCTGCGAGGCCGCCGTCCCGCTGCTGATCGGCGTGATCGTCGACGAGGCCGTGGCGACCGGCGACGGCACGCGGCTGGCCCTGTGGATCGGGCTGCTCGGCGCGGTGTTCCTGGTGCTGTCCAACGCTTTCCGCTTCTCGCTGCGCGCGGGCGAGCTGGCCGCCCACCGGGCGGAGCACGACCTGCGGGTGCGGCTCGCCCGCCGGGTGCTGGCGGAGGGCGGGGTCAACCGGCTGTCGGGCGAGCTGGCCAGCATCGCCACCGGCGACGCGCAGCGCGTCGGCCGGGTGAACGCCGCGCTGCCGACCGCCATCGCCGCCGTCGTCGGGCTGCTCGTCGGCGCGGTGGCGCTGCTTCGGGTTTCCACAGCGCTCGGACTGCTCGTGCTCGTGGCCGCGCCGCTGATGCTGGGCCTGGCGCACCTGCTGGGCAAACCCCTCGAACGGCGCAGCGACGCCGAGCAGGACCGGGCCGCCGCCGCGTCCGGGGTCGCGGCCGACCTCGTCGCCGGGATCCGCGCGCTCAAGGGCATCGGGGCCGAGGCCGCCGCGGCGGCCCGCTACCGGGGCACGAGCGCGGAGTCGGCGGCGGCGGCCGTGCGGGCGGCGCGCTCGCGGGCGTGGCTGGACGGCTGGATGCTCGCGGTCACCGGGGTGTTCCTGGCGGTCGTGGCGCTGGTCGGCGGGCGGCTGGCCGCGCACGGCGAGATCACCGTGGGGCAGCTGGTCGCGGCGGTCGGGCTGGCGCAGTTCCTGCTGTGGCCGCTGACCGTCTTCTCCTGGGTCAACGGGCTGCTGGCGCAGGCCAGGGCGTCGGCCGCGCGGGTCGGCGCGGTGCTGGGCGCGCCGCCCTCCGTGCCGCCCGGCTCGCACGCGCCCGAGGGGACGCGCGGGGACGTGGCGCTGGTGGACGTGGTGTCCGGGCCGCTGCGCGGGGTGTCGGTCTCGGTGTCCGCCGGGGCGTTCGTCGGCGG
>NZ_JBQGCX010000152.1:0-2495 GCF_052038725.1 Actinosynnema sp. | reverse complement strand
GGGGGGGGCCTGGGGGGGCGCCCCCCCCCCCGGGGTCCGGTCTATCACCTCAGGAGCTGCAGGACGTTCTGCGGCGCCTGGTTGGCCTGCGCGAGCATGGCGGTGCCAGCCTGCGACAGGATCTGCGACCGGGTGAACTTGACCATCTCCTGCGCCATGTCCGTGTCGGTGATGTTCGACTTGGACGCGGACAGGTTCTCCACCTGGACGTTGATGTTGTTGATGGTGTGCTCGAACCGGTTCTGGTACGCACCGAGCTGGGCCCGCGCGGTCGACAGCCCCTTGATGGCGCTGTCGATCGAGTCGATCGCGGACTGGGCGTTGGCGGTGGTGTCCACCTTGACGGCGGTACCCACGCCGAGGCCCGCGGAGTCGAAGCCGGTCGCGCCCGCGGTGCCGTTGGTGCCGGCACCGGTCAGGCCCGAGGTACCCGTGAGGGTGACCGCGGTCGCGCCGTTGGTCTTCGACTCGATCTTCAGCTCACCGCCGTCCTTGCTGGCGGTGAAGCCGGCCGAGAAGGTGCCGTCAGCGTTCAGCTGGGAGACCACGGCGTCCAGGTCAGCCGGCGTGGCCAGCGTGACCGTGGCGGTCGTGGAACCCTGCGTCGCGGTGATCGTCTTGGTGTCGAGGGTGGCGGAGTCGTACGTGCCGCCCGACACCTTGTAGCTCGACTTGGTGCCGCCGGAGCTGCCGAAGACCGTGGCGTCCAGGTTGACCTGGATCTGGTCGTCGGCGGTGTTGTTGGCGCCGACCTGGAAGGTACCGGTGTAAGCGGTGCCCGCCGTGTCCAGCAGCTTCTGACCACCGAAGGAGGTGGTCTTGGCGATGCGGTCGAGCTCCTTCTGCAGCTGGCCGAACTCGGTCTGCGCGGCGGCACGCGCGTTCGTGTCCTGGGACCCACCGTTCGAGGCCTGGACAGCGAGGTCACGCATGCGCTGCAGGATCTCAGCCGACTCGTTCAGGGCGCCGTCCGCGGTCTGGACGACGTTGACGCCGTCCTGCGCGTTGCGCGCAGCGACCTTCAGGCCACCGATCTGAGAGGTGAGGCCCTGGCTGATGGACAGACCCGCCGCGTCGTCCGCCGCCCGGTTGATCCGCAGGCCGGACGACAGCTTCTCCAGGCTGCCGGCCATCTGCTTGTCGTTCACCGAGAGGTTGCGGTAGGCGTTCATCGCCGCGATGTTGGAGTTGATGCGAAGACTCATTGTGATTTCCTCCGTGAATCGAGTCCCTTGCGGGCCTTCCGTGGCCCGGCAAACATGCAATCGGCCCGGCCTGGGTCCGTATGAGGTTTTGGTGGAACTTTCTTTCGGATCAGGCCTTGCCGGGTCTGAACCTGCTGGTGGTGCCGTGGTGCGCCCCGCGTGAACGGGGTCCTGCGACCCGCGTGAACGGGCTCCTGCTGCCCGCCTGGGCGGGCGTCGCCCTTCGAGGGGAAGGGCGGGCTCTGGGGGACGCCCGCGCTGGAACCGGCCCAGGGGGGCGTTCGCGGCGCGGAGGGCGTCTGAACCGGGGAGTCCTCACCCGGTGGAACCGTTTGCCACCAAAGAGAGCGCTTCAACGGGCGTCGTCGACACCGGGAGTGTCCCCAGTGGACGTCTGCGCCGGAAGGGCGTCCCAACGGGTGTCACCACTGCGGGCGACGACCGGGGGCAGACGGGAAAAGCGCTGTGCGGCAGGAGAAAAGAGGAGCAACGCCGGGCGCCGATGCCTGGCGGTCTTGCGCACGGGCCCAGGCGGGCCCGGCCTTCGTGGGGAGCGCCTGGATCAGGCGGTCTTCGCGATGACCGGGACGCCCAGCGAGCTGGTGTGGCTCAGCCTGCTGCGCATGGTGCCCTGCGCGGCCACCGACGCGTAGTAAGCGGCCTTGCGGCGCGCGGCGCACCCGTCGGGACGGGCGGGCTCGGGCAGGCGCTCCGGGTCCAGCTGCGAGTTCAGGCCGTCGCGCAGCAGCGCGATCGCCTCGGCGCGCAGCTGCGACACGCGGGACTCGTGCACGCCCAGCTCCTCCGCGATCTCGGCCATCGGCCGCTCCTCGAAGAAGTAGCCGCGCACCACGTGCTGCATCCGCTCGGGCAGCTCGTCGACCGCGTCGGCCAGGTACCGCACCCGCTCGAGGTGCTCCGCGCGCTCGGCCGGTCCGGGCTCGCGGCCCGGGAGCAGGTCGGCGAGACCCTGCTGGGCCCCGGAGTCCAGGGGGAGCACCATCGCCCGGGAGGCCTCGGAGTCGGCGCGCGCGACCTCGTCGTTGCTCAGCCCGAGCGACGAGGCGACCGCGGCGTCGTCGGGGAACTCGCCCATCGTGGCGGCCAGCCGAGCCCGCGCCTCCTCGATCTCGCGGCTGCGCCGCCGCACCGAGCGCGACGCCCAGTCGATCGAGCGCAGCTCGTCGACCCTGGCACCGCGGATCCGCGGTGCGGCGTAGCGCACGAACGGCACGCCCCGGTCGGGATCGAAGGAGCGGGCCGCGGTCACCAGCGCCACCAGGCCGGCGG
>NZ_JBQGCX010000151.1:0-4491 GCF_052038725.1 Actinosynnema sp. | reverse complement strand
GGTTGAGGCACCCCGCTCAAGCCCCCGCCCAGGCGGCAGAAACCGCCCAGACAGCACCAACCGACCAGGGGACAGCCCCCAGCCAGGCGACAGCACCCAGCCAGGTGACAGCACTAGGTCAGGTGACAGCACTCGGTCAGGCGGGCACAGGCGCGAACCCCGGCCCGCGATGGCGACCCACCAGGCCCGGACGCGCCCCTGTCCCGATGCGGGCGACGCGCGGCGCGAACCGCCGGAACCAGCGGTCCGGCAGCGAAGCGACCCCACCGCCTCGCCGACGATGAAGACGAAGAAGAACGGGCCTGCGCCGCTCGACGATCCCCACGACTCGACGAGCGCCGGGAGTCGGGAGTCGGGAGTCGGCCTGGATTGTCCGGTCGCAGCCCTGCCCCGCAGGATCTCGACCAGCGTCGATCCACACAGGACATGCTCCGCGTGGCTGTTCGAGGACTTCGGTTCGAGGACTCGGGTTGGCCAGACGACTCCGCGATCGACGCCGAGACGAGGACGCCGCGGTAGCCGGTGTCAGCCCGGAGGAGCAAGAAGCAGCACCCCACCCCGCCCTGTCGCGGTCCCGCCCTGTCGCGGCCCCGTCTCGCGACCCTGTCTCGCCTTGGTCCCGCCGCAGCGGAGACCTGGCCGCGCGTTCGTCGCGGAGTGACCGGCCGCTGACCGGCAGGCAAGCGCTAGTCGGACAACGCCGGGCTACCGGGATCTCCTCGTGCGCACACCACCGCGCTCGCCGCCGCCGACCCCCGCGATCGCTAGAAGCAGCTCACACCTCCCCCTCCCCCACGTCCCCCTCCGGGTAGTGGAAGACGTCGTCCAGCGGCACCTTGAACACCCGCGCGATCCGGAACGCCATCTCCAGCGAGGGCGAGTAGCGCCCCTGCTCGATGGCGATCACGGTCTGCCTGGTGACCCCGACCCGCTCGGCCAGCTCGGCCTGGGTCATCCCGTCGCGCGCGAAGCGCAGCGAGCGGATGGAGTTGGTGACCCTCGTGGGCTTCACCACCCGTGGACCCCCCTGCGGTAGGCGACGATCTTCGCCGCGGCGCCGACCACGGCCGAGAGCACGAACGCCAGGTAGACGGCGTTGGCGATCCAGAAGCCGTCGGCGTCCAGCAGCGCCAGCGCGAGGGCCGCCACCGCGCCGAGCACGACGAAGGCCTGCCCGACGTGCTCGCCGAACCGGTTGATGTCCCGGTCCCGCTCGTCCTCCTCGCCCGCCTCCTTCGGCGCGAGCGCCGACACCACGACGACGAGGGCGATCGTCACCACCACGGACAGCACCGTGGACCACACCAGCGGCCACTCGTAGGCCACACCCGACAGCGGCCCACCCGCCGCGCGGCCCAGCACGACCACCGCGTACGCCGCGTACCCCACCAGCGCGGACAGCGCCGCTATCCAGGTGCGCTTCTCGTGGAACGACATCTCCCCGACCCGCATCCCCACCCCCGATGTCAAACAAACCCGACACCGACCAATGTAAAGAAGACCGGACACCGTGTCAAACATCCTTCACACGGTGTCCGGCCTCGCACAAGGGTCGATCACCCGCCGAAGCGGCCCAGCGCCCGGATCTTGTTGGTCGCGTCCAGCGCGGCGACCTTGTAGGCCTCCGACAGCGTCGGGTAGTTGAAGACCGTGTCGACCAGGTAGTCCACCGTCCCGCCGCACGCCATGACCGCCTGCCCGATGTGCACCAGGTCGGTCGCGCCGGTCCCGAACAGGTGCACGCCCAGCAGCTTGCGGTCCTCCGTGGACACCAGCAGCTTGAGCATCCCGTACGCGTCGCCCACGATCTGCCCGCGCGCCAGCTCCCGGTACCGGGCCAGCCCCACCTCGTACGGCACCGCCGACGAGGTCAGCTCCGCCTCGGTCGCGCCGCAGTAGGAGATCTCCGGGATGGTGTAGATCCCGATCGGCTGGAGCCCGGACAGCTCGTTCGCGCTCTCCCCGAACGCGTGGTACGCCGCCAGCCTGCCCTGGTCCATCGAGGTCGCGGCCAGCGCCGGGAAGCCGATCACGTCGCCGACGGCGTAGATGTGCTCGACCGACGTCCGGTAGTTCCCGTCCACCGACAGCCGCCCCCGGTGGTCGGCCTCCAGGCCCGCGGCCCCCAGGTTCAGCGACTCGGTGCACCCCTGGCGCCCCGCCGAGTACATGACGGCCTCGGCCGCGATGCGCTTGCCGCTGGCCAGCGTGGTGACCGTGCCCCGCTCGGACACCGACACGTCCACGACCTTCTCGCCGAACCGGAAGGTCACCGCCAGGTCCCGCAGGTGGAACTTCAGCGACTCGACGATCTCCGAGTCGCAGAAGTCGAGCATCCGCTCCCGCTGCTCCACGACCGTGACCCGGCTGCCGAGCGCGGCGAACATCGAGGCGTACTCGATGCCGATGACGCCCGCGCCCACCACGACCAGCGAGGACGGGATGGTGTCGAGCTGGAGCACCTCGTCCGAGTCGAGCACCCGCGCCTCGTCGAAGTCCACCTGGGACGGGCGCGCGGGCCTGGTCCCGGTGGCGATCACGATCTTCTCGCCGCTGATCACCCGGTGCTCGCCCCGGTGCGCGCCCTCGACGGCGACGCTGTGCGGGCCGGTGAACGACCCGGTGCCGGTGAGCAGGTCGACCTGGTTGCGGTGCAGCTGCGCCCGCACGACCTGCACCTCGTGCCCGATGACGTGCTGGGTGCGCGCGAGCAGGTCGGAGATGGTGATGTCCTCCTTGACCCGGTAGCTGGCGCCGTACAGCTCGCGCTGGCTCATGCCGGTCAGGTACATGACCGCTTCGCGCAGGGTCTTGGAGGGGATGGTGCCGGTGTTGACGCACACGCCGCCGACCATGTCGGCCTTGTCCACGATGGCGACCCGCTTGCCGAGCTTCGCGCCCGCGATCGCCGCCTTCTGCCCGCCGGGGCCGGACCCGATGACGACCAGGTCGTAGTCGTACTCGCTGCTCATCGGGCCAGCGTTACACAGATCACCCGTCCGGGCGGGCTGGTCGGGGCAGTCGTGACGCGCCCTTCACGAACCCTTCAGCCGCCCGGCTCAGCCCCTGGTCGCGCGGCCGGAGTAGGTCAGCGGGAACACCAGGTCCTGGCAGGCGGGCGGGATGTCGCCCGCGATCCGCACGACCATCGCGACGTCCACGGACCCCTCCGGCGGGATGATGACCGGCTGGTCCATCGGGTCCACGGTCAGCACGTCGGACCCGCACCCGTCGACCGGGTTGCGCCCCTCGTCCACCGGCTCGCCCGGCTCCGCCTGGAGCGACATGACCATGATGTCGACGTCGTTGGGGTTGGACAGCCGCACCGTGCGGGAGCCCTGCGCGCCGGGGGTCAGCTCGACCGAGGCCCCGGACACGTCGTCGATCCCGAACGGCTTGAGGTCGGCCACCCCGGCCTCGCCGCCGCTGATCGAGTAGGACACCACCGGCACCTCGGGCTCGGGCCAGGTCAGGTGCATGGACACGACCACGGCCGCGCCTGCGCCGAGGATGCTCAGCGCGACCGCGACTTCCCCCCGCGGACCGAGGTTTCGCATGGTGCAACTCCACGGTAGGACTGTTGCCCAGGCGGTGGGTTCGCCGCTAGCTCCCCATCGGACCGGCGACCAGACACGCCCGGTGGTTCATCGCTTCGCCTTCGGCCCCGGTGGACCGGCGAGGCCAATCTTGGAGAACGTTCAACTGCCGCGCAAGCACGGGGGGTCCCTGAAAAGCAGGGTTTTCCACCCCCTTATGAACCCGTTCCCACTGCTCTGAACTGGGCGTTCTCGCTATCGCACCACTCAAGGGATTCACCCTAAAAGGTGAACCCCGGACCCGCAGAGTTGCGGGTCCGGGGTTCTTGGGCTCACGCCCGGAGCACCGCGCCCACGCTCTCGGCCGCAGCGGCCACGGCCGCGTCACGCGCCGCCGTCGCCTCCTCCACGGTCAGCGTGCGGTCGGTCGCCCGGAACCGGAGCGCGTACGCCAGCGAGCGCTTGCCCTCGCCGACCCGCTCGCCCCGGTAGTCGTCGAACAGCCGGATGTCCTCCAGCAGCTCGCCGCCCCCCGCGCTCAGCGCCTCGGCGACCCGCGCGGCGGGCACGTCGGCGTCGACCACGACGGCCACGTCGAGCAGCACCGGCGGGTAGGGCGAGACGACCGGCGCGGGCCGGTGCTCGGCCAGCGGCAGCGCGTCCAGGTCCAGCTCGACGGCCGCGGTGCGCTTGGGCAGCCCCAGCGCCTCCACGACCTTCGGGTGCAGCTCGCCCGCGTGGCCGACCGGGAAGTCGCCCACGCGCAGCTCGGCGCACCGGCCGGGGTGCCACGGCGCCAGGTCCGAGGCCACCGCGCTGATCCGCACGCCGTAGGCCTGCCCGACCAGCCTCGCCACCTCGACCGCGTCCGCCCAGTCGGCCCGGCGACCGGCGCCCCACCAACCGGGCAGCTCGCGGTTGCCGCACAGCACCGCGGCCACGTGCACCGGCTGCT
>NZ_JBQGCX010000150.1:0-1604 GCF_052038725.1 Actinosynnema sp. | reverse complement strand
GCGGCGCCGTCCTTGCGGCGCAGGCTCATCTCGAGGGCCTCGAGCCGGGCCTGGTTCGAGGAGCTCAGGCTCGCGCTGCGCGAGTACGACCGCAAGCCGTGGCGGTTCTCGCCCGAGGACGAGGCCGGGTTGTTCGACTGGTACGCGGCGCTGGTGCGGCGGATGGTCGACTTCCCCACGTTCGGCCTGGACGAGATCACCGCCGCGCTGGGCGACGTGGAGCGGCGGTGCCGGGAGCGCGGGCACGGCCTGCGGGCGGTGCACGCGGCGGCGCGGGCGATCGCGGCGCACCGGGGTGACTGGGAGGCCGAGGAGCGGGCCCACGTGCAGTGGGTCGCGGCGGGCGGCGCGGACACCGAGGACGGCGGGTCCCGGGCGGTCGGGGTCGAGCGGATGCTGCTGCGCGGCGACGAGGCGGCGGTGGCGACCGCGCACGCGCTGGCCGGGCCCGTGCTGGCCGATCCCGCCGCGAACGACCTGTTGGCGCTGAAGGTGCGGTGCGCGATGCTGCTGCCGCTGGCCAGGGCCGGGATGGGCGAGCGGGCCGCGCTGGCGTACCGGCGGGTGCTGCGCGGGCTCAGCGGGCGGGCGCGGGCGGTGGAGGAGCACGGGCGGGTCGTGGAGTTCTGCGCGCTGACCGGCAACGAGGACGCGGCCGTGGACTGGTTGGGGCCGATGCGCGGGTTCGAGGCGCGGGAGCGGCCGTCGGCGGTGCTGGGGTTCGCGACGGCGGTGGCGGTGCTGGCGGAGCGGGTGGTCAGGGCCGGGCGCGGCGACACGCAGCTGGACCTGGGCGCGGGCGACCCGAACTCGGTGCCGTTCGCGGTGGTGGCGCGGCGGATGCGGCGGCTGGCGCTGGAGCTGGCCGAGGAGTTCGACGCCCGCAACCGCACGTCGGCGGTCGGCGACCGGACGCGGGCCCGCTTGGCGGCGCCCCCGGTGTCCCGGTTCCTGCCGCTGACCCCGACCTCCCGCCCCTGCCCCGGCGTGCTGCCGCCCGCCGGGCTCGACGACGGCGAACTGCTGGACCTGGCCGAGCAGCACGACCTGCGGTGCGAGCAGGAGCAGGCGCGGGCGTGCCTGGCGGCGGTGGGCGACGAGCTGCCCAAGCCCTTGGCGGGGCGGCAGGCGGAGCTGCGGGCGCGGTTCTTCCAGGGCGAGGAGACCGAGCTGCGGATGCGCTGGGCGGCGCAGGTGCACCTGCGCCACGGCGACCCGCGCAGGCACTTGCTGAACCACTGCTGGTTGGGCGTGTGGGTGATCGGGTCGGGGCGCGGGGCCGAGGGGTTGGCGCTGACCGAGGAGTCGGTGGAGCGGCTGCGCGAGATCGGCGCGCCGGACGCGGTCGGGTGGGGCGAGCACTGGTACGCGCACGCGCTGCGGGCCGTGGGGCGGGGCGACGAGGCGCACCGGGCGCTGGAGCGGGCGGCGGTCGCGGCGCGGGAGGCGGGCGACGCGGTGCTGGCGGCGGCGGTGGGGGTGCGCGAGGCGGCGTGGCGCAACGAGGACGGGCGGCAGGCGGAGCAGGCGCGGGAGCACGCCGTGGCGGCGCTGGACGCGGCGGTGTCGGTGGAGGCGTGGGAGCGGGCCGTGGAGGCGGTGGA
>NZ_JBQGCX010000149.1:0-1556 GCF_052038725.1 Actinosynnema sp. | reverse complement strand
GCGCGAACACCTCGGCCTTGCGGTGCGGCGGCGCGAGCGCGTCCAGCGCCAGCGAGTAGAACGTGCCCAGCAGCGGCAGGAAGAACCCCAGCACCGCCGCGCCCGCCAGGGTCACCGCGAGGTTCCCGCCCGCCAGCGTCGCGCAGGCCCCCGCCGTGCTGGCGGCCAGGTAGCCCGCGACCGCGGCGACGCCGGGGACGCGGTTGCGCACGCTCACCCTGATCCCGCCCAGGACCGAGCCCGCGCACAGCACCGAGGCGAACAGGAACGCCCACCCCGGACCGAGGTCGAAGGCGAGCGCGAACGACACCGCGCCGACCTCCACCGCCGCCACCGCGCCGCTGCCCGCCGCCGCGCAGCACAACCACACCAGCGCCTCGCGCGGCAGCCCGCCGCCGACCGGGGCCGCGTCCGGGGCCGCGCGCACGTCCGGGACGCGGGGCGTGAGCACGGCCGGGCCCAGCCCGAGCACGGTGATCACCGCCATCGCCCACACCGGCGACGCCGAGCCGATCAGCGACGCGAGCACGGGGGAGAGCGCGAAGGTGACCTCGTTCAGCGTGGCGGCCACGCCCAGCGCCCTGGGCAGCCCGCCGGGGGAGACCAGGTGGTTCAGCAGGAGCCGCTGGTAGCCGTGCGCCGTCCCGCTGACCGCGCCCGCCACGACGACGGCGGCGACCAGCGCGGCGAACGGGGCGCCCACCGCGCCCAGGCCCGTGGCGGCGGCGAAGGCGGCGGTGCGGACGGCGACCAGGGCGCGCAGGTAGCGCACCGGGGAGAACCGCGCGCCCAACCGGGAGAGGGGGACCGAGCCGAGCACCTGGGCCGTGGTCGTGGCGAAGACGAGCGCGGCCCCGGACTCGGCCGTGCCGGTGAGCGGCAGCGCCAGCAGGCCGAAGGCGATCGGGGCGGCGGCCTGGGGAACGCCGGAGGTCGCGGAGCCGAGCTGCCACCGTACGATGTCCCGCCTCGGCGGCGACGTGCGCGCTGGTGGGGGGATCGACTGCGTGGCGGTCATGCGGGGGCCTCTTGCCTTCACGTGCGCGTGCGGTGGGGTGGTCGGCGTGGGGTCGACCGGGAATGGTGAGCACTATAGTGCTCATTTGGGGAGCGGGGTGCGCGTGGTCGACCAGATCCGGCCGGAGGTCGTCGTCCTCCTGGGCGACCGCATCCGCGCGCTGCGCAAGGCCGCCGGGCTGAGCGTGGTGCGCCTCGCCGAGCTGAGCGGCGTCAGCAGGCGGATGCTCACCCAGATCGAGCTGGGGCAGGCGAACCCGAGCCTGTCCACGGTGGACCGCGTGGCGTCCGCGCTGGGCACGACGTTCTCCGCGCTGGCGGGCGTGCTGGGCGACCCGCTGCCCGAGGGCGTCGAGGTGTGGTCCACGCCGGGCGGGAGCTGGGCGTACCTGGTGAACGCGGTGGAGACGGCGGAGGCGTCGATCGAGCTGTGGAAGTGGCGGCTGCTCGGCGACGACCGGTACGGCGGCGTGGGCGGGACGCCGGGGACGCCGGACTCGATGGCGCACGTGCTGCGGGGCGAGCTGGTGGTCCGGCGG
>NZ_JBQGCX010000148.1:0-2173 GCF_052038725.1 Actinosynnema sp. | reverse complement strand
GACGATGCACAGCAGCAGCAACCCGCGCCGCCCGCCATCACCGGAGCGCCGCTTGGCGATGAACCCCTCGAAGCGCGCGTGCAGCCGCTCCCGGTTGGCCTGGTAGGCGAGCACGGCGCCCAGGCAGGGCGCGACGACCACCAGGTTGTACACCGCCAGTACCGCCGTGCTCGTCGTCGTGCCGGGGTCCGCGCGGCCGATCGTGGAGATCGCCGCCAGGTAGGGCAGGGCCGTGGACACCTCCACCGCCCACACCCCCAGCGCCACTCCGGCCACCACGAGGAGCCCGCGCCCGGCCTCCCGTACGTCGCCTATGCGTGCCGGTTTGTCCACCGGGGCCGCGATCCCGTAGACGAACAGCCCGAGCCCCGCGGCGAGTTGCAGGTAGTCGATGCCCCGCTCGCCGACCGCGCCCAGCGCGGCCACCGCGCCCGCGGTCAGCGCGACGCCCGCCGCGAGGTAGACGGCGTAGAAGACGCCGAGGAACACGAGCACGCGTGACATCGGTCTGCGGTGCGCCAGCAGCAGGTGCAGCGTCACCAGAAAGAGCGTGATGTTGAGCGAGTCGAGCAGCGCGAGCCCGGCTACGGTCAGTAAGTCCTTTGCTCCCAAGGTCTGATGTCCTCTCCCCCGTGAGGTGTGCTTCGGGGCAGCCTAATGCGGGACGAACGGGATGAACGGCCACCTGAACCGGCGTTTCCGAAGCTGTTCGTGCAGGGCTCGATTCACGCTTGCCAAACGGACTTCCGGTCCGTAACGTCGAAGTGGACCGAAAGTCCGGTTAATCGTCACGGAGAGCGCATGCCTGTCGAACCAGTCCCCAGCCCCCACGTCCTCGTCACCGGCGCCAACGGCACCACCGGCCGCCACGTCGTCGCCGGGCTCCTCGCGCGCGGCGCCACCGTCACCGCAGCCTCCCGCTCCGCGAACCCGAGCTTCGACTGGCACGATCCCGCGACCCACGCCGCCGCCCTCGACGGCGCCACCGCCGTCTACCTCGTCCCACCCGCGGGCGACCCCGAACCGCAGCGCGTCATGCTCCCGTTCCTCAAGCGCGCCAAGGACTCCGGCGTGCGCAGGGCCGTGCTGCTCAGCGCCGCCATGCTCCCGCCGGGCGGCCCGGCGGCGGGCAGCGTGCACCCGGCGCTCCCCGAGCTGTTCGACGAGTGGACCGTGCTGCGCCCCAGCTGGTTCATGCAGAACCTCACCGACCACCACCTGCACGCCGACAGCGTCCGCGCGCACTCCACCATCACCACCGCCACCGGTGACGGCAAGGTCGCGTTCATCGACGCCGAGGACATCGCCCGCGTCGCCGTCGAAGCGCTCCTGCGCCCCGACCCGCTCAACACCGACCTGATCCTCACCGGCCCGGAAAGCCTGTCGTACCAGCAGATCGCGGCCGTCCTCACCGACGTCCTCGGCCGCGAGATCACGCACACCGCCGTCACCGCCGCCGAGTTCCAGCGCCGCTACGCCGAAGCGGGCATCCCCGCCGAGTTCGCCGCCCTGCTCGCCCGGGGCGACACCGCCATCGCGGCGGGCGCGGAAGACCGCACCACCACCGCCGTCCGGACCGTCACCGGCCGGGAACCCCGCTCGTTCCGGGACTTCGCGACCGCCCGCGCCGCCGCCCAGCGGGAGAAGACCGGCGGAACCGACCGGCGCCGCTGAACCCCTAGGATCGGTGCGGACCCCGATTCAGCGCCGAGTCCGGACCAGGACGGGAGAACCACCGTGGTCGTGAGGGAACGCGCCGACGCCGCCCGCAACCGGCGGGCCATCCTCGACGCCGCCAGCGCCCTGTTCGAGGCCGCCACCGACCCGCTCGCCGTCACCATGGACGACATCGCGGCGTCGGCGGGCGTCGGCAAGGGCACCCTGTTCCGCCGGTTCGGCGACCGCGCGGGCCTGGTCCGCGCGGTCTACGCCACCCGGTTCGGCGCGCTCTACGAGGCCATCACCTCCGGACCACCCCCGCTGGGCCCCGGCGTCCCGGCCCACGAGCGCGCCCTGGCCGTCCTGGACGCGATCGTCTCGGTCAAGCTGGACAACCGCCGCATCGCGCTCGTCCTGGAGAGCCTGGGCCCCGAGGCGGAGAGCACCAGCCTGTTCGACTCCGCCAACTACCGCACCGCGCACACCCTGCTCGCCGAGCTGGCGGCCGAGCTGG
>NZ_JBQGCX010000147.1:0-10910 GCF_052038725.1 Actinosynnema sp. | reverse complement strand
CGCCCGCGAGCGCCATGCCACCGCCCTGGCTGGTGCGCAGGGCGGTGCGCGCGATGCCGAACGCCCGGCCCCGGTAGGCGTCGGGCAGCAACCGCATCCAGGCCGCCCGCGCGGGCGTGTGGTACGCCCCGGCCATGCCCGCGATGACCAGCAGCACGATCGCCCAGGTCAGGTTCGGCTCCAGCGCGAACAGCGCCAGCGGCGCCAGCGACAGCACCGCCAGCGGCCCCATCAGCCGCTCCCGCTGCCGGGGGTCGCGCACGAAGCGGAACAGCAGGGCCACGCCCAGCACGTTCGCGGCGGGCTCCACGGCCAGGATCAGCCCGACCGCCCACACCGCGCCCAGCCCGTCGGCCAGCGGCACCGCCAGCCCCTCCGGCACCATCGCCAGGCCTGCCAGCAGCCGCATCCCCAGCAGCGAGCGCAGCCGGGGCTCGGTCAGCAGCAGCGCCAGCGCGCTCCGCGCCCCCTCCGGGTCCTCGGGGGCGCTGCGCGGCGCGGCGGCGGGCCGGTGCTCGACGGACAGCTGCACCAGCACCGCGACCAGCACGAAGCTGGCCGCGTCCAGCGCCAGCGCGGCGCCGGGACCGGCCCAGGTCACCAGGAAGCCCGCGGCGGCCAGCCCCACCATCTGGGCGACGTCCACGGAGGTCCCGAACAGCGCCACACCGTCGTCGTAGCGCTCGTCGGGCAGCACCGAGGGCAGGCTCGCCTCCTGGGCGGCCAGGAACGGGGAGGCGACCATGAGCGCCGAGAACAGCAGCGCGACCATGCCCCACAGCGGCACGCCGGGGATCGCCATCGCGCCCACCAGCACGGCCTGGAGCCACGCGCACGCCACCATCACGGTGCGGCGCGGGTAGCGGTCGGCGACCCAGGCCAGCAGCGGCCCGGACACCAGCGGGGGCAGCAGCGTGGACGCCCAGGTCACGGCGGTCCACGCGGGGGAGCCGGTGCGCTCGAACACCAGCAGGGACAGCGCCACCGCGGCGAGCTGGTCGCCCGCCGTGGACGCCACCGAACCGATCCACAGCCCGCGGAACTCGCGGTTGCCCACCAGGGCGCGCAGCGCGCCCCCGGAGGTCACCCGCGCCCCCGGACGCCGGACCCCGATGAGCGAGTCACGTCATCCCCACCAGAAGCAACTGATCCTCGAGGCCCGCGCGCGGGGCGGCGGTGGTCGACCGCTCGGCGTCCCGCGGGAGCGCGCACCCGAAACCGACTTGACTGACCGCGTGCGGCGGTTATCGGTTGGGAAAGAGTCCACGTCCTTTGCTGAGTCTGTCCTCCCGGCGGCCGTTCCCCGCCTCGACCGCGCCCACCCTACGTCACGACCCGACGCGACCGCGCCGGGCGCGCTGGGCCGAGCGGACCACGAACGGGTCGAGCGTTGGGACGTGGCGCGGCGGCGGTCCGGGGGAGTAGCGGGAGGGGCGGCGCACCGCCGTTCGGGGGAACTCCGCGCGGCGAACGCGCTGCGGGGCGCTCAGGGGTGCGCTACCGAGCGCTACCCTGCTCCGCGTGGAACGGGAGGACCGCTGGAGGTCGCGGGGCATCAGCGCCGAGGAACTGGTCGCCCGGCACCGCGCGCTGCCCAGGGTCGACTACGCCCTGATGAGGCGCGAGGCCGACGAGTTCTTCGGCACCGAGGACCGGATCGGCGACGACGACCCGTGGGAGCGAGCCCGCGTCCCGGAACCGCCTCAGAACTGGTAGTACAGGAACGGGCTGAACGTCCCGCCCGCCACCAGGATCGCCGCGTACAGCGCGCCCACCGTCATCACCGCGACCCGCAGCCCCGTCGCGACCCGCGTGCGCGCCGACTCCAGGTACGGCCCCGTCACCGGGTGGTTCGGCAGGAGCACCACGACCAGCGCCAGCACCAGCAGCGCGATCCGCTGGTTCGTCGCCGCCACCGCCACCGCGTCCGGCAGGCCGTCGAGGTCCGGGACGAGCATGTTCCCCAGCACCGAGAACGCCGTGCCCAGGTCCGGCGACCGGAAGAACACCCAGCCGACCACGACCAGCAGGAACGTCAGCGCCCGCCGCCCCAGCAGCGCCTTGCGCCCCTCGGGGGCCTTGGCCCACCCGAACCGCCGCTCCACGATCAGCAGCGCCCCGTGGAACACGCCCCACACCAGGAACGTCCAGTTCGCCCCGTGCCAGAACCCGGTCAGCACGAACACGATCGACAGGTTCCGGTACGTCGTCCACGTCCCCCGGCGGTTGCCGCCGAGCGGGATGTACAGGTAGTCCCGGAACCACCGCGACAGCGACATGTGCCACCGCCGCCAGAACTCGGTGATCGTCACCGACGAGTAGGGCCGCGCGAAGTTCTCCGGCAGCCGGAACCCCAGCATCCGCCCGAGCCCGATCGCCATGTCCGAGTACCCGGAGAAGTCGAAGTACAGCTGCAGCGCGTAGCCGATCGCACCCAGCCACGCCACCGACCAGGTCATCTCGTCCGAGGGCGTGGCGAACGCGGCGTCCACCAGCGGCGCCAGCGAGTCCGCGACGATGACCTTCTTGCACAGCCCCAGCGCGAACCGGGGGAACCCCGCCGCGATGTCGTCCAACCGGTGCGTGCGCTCCTGCGGCAGCTGGTCGGCGATCTCCCGCCACCGCACGATCGGACCCGCCACGAGCTGCGGGAACATCGCGATGTAGGTGATGAACGAGACCGGCTCGCGCAGCGCGGGCCGCTCGCCCCGGTACACGTCCACCACGTACGAGATGTGGTGGAACGTGTAGAACGAGATGCCGATCGGCAGCGCCAGGTGCACCACCGGCAGGTCCGCGCCCACGATCGAGGCGATCGCCGCCAGCTGCTCGGTCGCGAACCCCAGGTACTTCCACACCAGCAGCACGGCCAGGTCGAAGCCGATCACCCCGACCAGCAGCACCCGCCGCCTGTCGGCCGCCAGCGGCCCGTCCGGAGCCAGCTTCAGCCCGGCGAGGTAGTTCACCACCATGCAGGCGAGCAGCAGCAGCGTCGTGCCGCCCGCGCCCGTCACGTAGAACAGCAGGCTGGCCACCGCGACGATCCCGTTGCGCCAGCCCCTGGGCGCGACGAGGACTGCCGTGAGCACGGCAGGCACGAAGAACCAGAGGAAGAGCGGCGTGGCGAAGGACATCGCGGGTGAGGGTAGCCGGGGCAGGGGTGATCGATCTCGGGAGTCGGCGAGTTGGGCGGTCCCCGCGGGGACCGCCACCACCCGTCAGCCCGCTAGCGGGCGTCCAGCCTGCGCCTGCGCGCGACCTCGGCGAGCACGACGCCCGCCGCGACCGACGCGTTCAGCGACTCCACGTCCGACGCCATCGGGATCGACACGGTCTGGTCGCAGGTCTCCCGCACCAGCCGGGACAGCCCCCGGCCCTCGGAGCCCACCACCACGACCAGCGGGCCCGTCGCCAGGTCCAGGCCGTCCACGTCCACGTCGCCGTCCGCGTCGAGGCCGATGACCATCAGCCCCTCCTCGGCCCACTCGCGCAGCTGCCGCGTCAGGTTCGTGGCCACCGCGATCGGCAGCCGCGCCGCCGTGCCCGCGCTGGTCCGCCACGCCACGGCCGTCATGCTCGCCGAGCGCCGCTGCGGCAGCACCACGCCGTGCGCGCCGAACGCCGCCGCCGAGCGCACCACGGCGCCCAGGTTGCGCGGGTCGGTGACCCCGTCCAGCGCCACCAGCAGCGGCGGGCGGCCCGACTCCTTCGCGGCCCTGAGCAGGTCGCGCGGCTCCGCGTACTCGTACGGCGGCACCTGGAGCCCGAGGCCCTGGTGCATCGCGCCGCCGGTGATCCGGTCCAGCTCGCCGCGCTGCACCTCCAGCACGGAGATGCCCCGGCTCGCCGCCAGCTGCACCGCCTCGGCCACCCGGTCGTCCGCGTCGATGCCCAGCGCCACGTACAGCGCCGTCGCCGGGATGCCCGCGCGCAGGCACTCCACGACCGGGTTGCGGCCCGCCACCGTCTCCGGCGCGGCGTCGGCCGCCTTGCGCCGCTGCTGGCGCACCGCGTTGGCCTTGGCCGCCGCGTTCGCCTTGCGGTAGGCCGGGTGGTTCGGCCGGTCCTGCGCCTTGGGCGTCGGGCCCTTGCCCTGCAGGCCCTTCGACTTCTGACCGCCGGAACCGACGACCGCGCCCTTCTTGGAACCGGGGTTGCGCATCGCCCCCCGGCGCTTGGAGTTCCCTGCCACGAGCTTCAGCTGTCCTTCAAAGTCCACAGTGGACCGTCGGGGGTGTCCTCGACGGCGATTCCGGCGGCGAGCAGGCTGTCGCGGAGGGCGTCAGCCCGCGCGAAGTCCCGCTCCTTGCGGGCCGCCACCCGGTCGGCGAGCACCCGGTCCACCAGCGCCTTCAGCGCGCGGGAGGTCCCGCTCTCGCGCCCGGCGGAGGCGGACCACCGCTCGGACAGCGGGTCGAGCCCGAGGACGGCGGTCATGGCCCGGACCGACGACGCGGCGGCGCGAGCCCCGGCGTCGTCCCCGGACTCCAGCGCCGTGTTGCCCTCGCGCACCCGCTTGTGCACCGCGGCGAGCGCGCCGGGGGTGCCCATGTCGTCGTCCATCGACGACACGAAGTCCTCGCCCAGCTCGCCGTCCGCGTCCACGGCCCCGGTGCGCTCGACCACGCGCCGCAGGAACGACTCGATCCGCCGGTAGGCGGTGACCGCCTCGTCCAGCGCGGCGGGGGAGTACTCGATCGTCGACCGGTAGTGCGGCCCGACGAGGTAGTACCGCAGCTCCGGCGCGCGGACCTGCTCCAGCAGCGCCGGGATCGACACGGTGTTCCCCAGCGTCTTGGACATCTTCTCGCCGCTGAGCGTCACCCAGGCGTTGTGCATCCAGTACTGCGCGAACCCGTCGCCGACCGCCCTGGACTGGGCCTGCTCGTTCTCGTGGTGCGGGAAGATCAGGTCGATGCCGCCGCCGTGCACGTCGAACGTCGGGCCCAGGTACTCGGTCGCCATGGCCGAGCACTCCAGGTGCCAGCCGGGCCGCCCGTCGCCCCACGGCGTGGGCCACGAGGGCTCGCCGGGCTTGGCGGCCTTCCACAGCGTGAAGTCCCGCTGGTCCCGCTTCCCGGTCAGCTCGGACTCGCCCTGGTGGACCTCGTCCACCCGCTGCCCGGACAGCTTCCCGTACTCGGGGAACGAGGACACCGAGAAGTACACGTCGCCGTCCGCGGCGTACGCGTGCCCGGCGTCGACCAGCCGCCGCATCAGCTCGACCATCTGCGTCACGTGCCCGGTGGCGCGCGGCGCGTAGGTCGGCGGCAGGCAGCCGAGCGCCTCGTAGGCGTCGTCGAAGGCCCGCTCGTGCTCGAACGCCCAGTCCCACCAGGTCCGGTCGTGCTGGGCGGACTTGACCAAGATCTTGTCGTCGATGTCGGTGACGTTCCGCACCAGCACGACCCGCTCGTGGGTGCGCGCGAGCCAGCGCCGCAGCACGTCGAAGTTGAGGCCGCTGCGCACGTGCCCGATGTGGGGAACGCCCTGCACGGTCGCCCCACACACGTAGATCGACGCCGTTCCGCTGATCTGCGGGCGGAACTCCCGCAGTTCTCTGCTTGCGGTGTCGTAGATGTGGAGGCTCACCCGGAGAATGGTACGGGCGATGGCCAACCGGGGGTGAACCGCCTTTCGGCGGCAGGCGCGCGACCGCTAGGCGTGCCGGGAGATCGCGTTCAGCAGCGCGTCCGGCCGCTCCTGCGTGGGCAGCGGCTCGACCAGCTCGAACCGGCACCCCACCGCGCGCGCCCCGCCGTCCGCCTCCTCGCTGTCCCCGATCATCAGCGCCTCGCCCGGCTCGACCCCCAGCCGCTCGCAGGCCACCTCGAACAGCTTCGGGTCCGGCTTGACCACGCCCTCCTCGTAGGACAGCACGAACTCGTCCACCCGCCCGAGCACCCCGTGCCTGGCGAACACCGACCGCACGTCCCAGCCGATGTTGCTCACCACGGCCGTCCGCAGGTGCGTGCCCAGCGCGACCGCGGTGTCCGGGTAGGCCTGCCAGCGGGTGGGGGAGAGCAGGCTCTCGTAGAACCCGTCCGGGTCCTCGGCGCCCGCGCTCGCCAGCGCCTCCACGTGCGCCTCGCGGTGCGCCACCGGGTCGAGGTCGCGCCGCTCCCAGGTGTCCGCGTCCACGGCGAGCCCGTCCGGCAGGCCGAACGGCGCGGTCAGCGCCCGCATCAGCTCGCCGTGGAGCGCGAACGAGGGGTGCTCCAACCGGAACAGCGTGTTGGAGAAGTCGAACAGCACGGCGCGGATCGTCACGTGCGAGCACGCTACGTCGTCGGCGCGCCGCAAGTCCCGACCACAAGACGCACACCACACCCCGCCGCGCTGGGCCCACCCGGTGGGAGCAGCCGGTGATCAGCGGTCGGTGACCGGCCGCCTGCGACCGGGTGTCGGCCGTCCGGCGCCGCGACCGGGCGTCAGCCCCTGGGCAGCAGCAGCGCGGTCGCGACCGCCGCGACGCCCTCGCCGCGGCCGGTCAGCCCGAGCCCGTCCGTGGTCGTCCCGCTCACCGAGACCGGCCCGCCGAGCACCTCGGACAGCACCTTCTGCGCCTCGGCCCGCCGCTTGCCCACGCGCGGCGCGTTCCCGATCACCTGGACCGCCGCGTTCCCGACCACGAACCCCTCGGCCTCGACCAGCCGCCGGGCCTCCGCGAGGAACTCCACGCCGTGCGCGCCGGACCAGCGCGGGTCGCTGGTGCCGAACACCGCGCCCAGGTCGCCCAGCCCGGCCGCGGACAGCAGCGCGTCGCACAGCGCGTGCGCCGCCACGTCCCCGTCCGAGTGCCCGGCGCACCCGTCGGCGCCCTCCCAGAGCAGCCCGACCATCCAGCAGTCGCGACCCGGCTCCACGGGGTGCACGTCCGTGCCGATGCCGACCCTCACCCGGTTCCTCCCACGAGCAGCGCCTCCGCGACCGCGAGGTCGAAGGGCGTGGTGACCTTCATCGCGTCCTGGTGGCCCGCGACCGTGACGACGGGCACACCGAGCCGCTCGACGAGACCCGCGTCGTCCGTCGCGTGCAGACCCGACTCGTGAGCCGCGCGGAGCGTGGCCGCGTCGAAGCCCTGCGGCGTCTGGACGACGCGCAGCAGCGAGCGGTCCGGGGTGTCGACGACGACCCCTTTCGGGTCAACCCGTTTGACGGTGTCCGCCACGGGCAACACCGGGATGACCGCGGGGTGGCCCGCCAGCACGGCGTCCACCACGTCCCGGACCACGGCGGGAGGGGTGAACGCGCGAGCGGCGTCATGCACCAGGACCACCCGCACGTCCGGCACCTCGGCCAGCGCGTGCTCCAGCGCCAGGCGGACCGAGTCCGACCGCTCGGCTCCCCCCGCGAGCACGTGCACCGCCCCACCGGCGGGAGCCAGCGGGGCGGTGACGGTTCTCACCTGATCCACATCGGACGGTGGCGCCGCGACGACGACGTGCCGCACGCGTCCGGACTCGAAGAGCCCTCGGATCGCGCGCACCAGGAGTGGCACGCCTGCCACCGGGACGAGCGCTTTGGGCATGCCGAAGCCCAGCCGCTCACCCCGGCCCGCAGCGGGCACGAGCGCGACAACACCCATGTTCGCGGTGTTCCGTGCGGTCTGCTCGGTGAAGATCAGGACGCGGTCGCGAGGACCTCGTCGAGGAGGACCTCGGCCTTGTCCTCGTCGGTGCCCTCGGCCAGCGCCAGCTCGCTGACCAGTATCTGCCGGGCCTTCGCCAGCATCCGCTTCTCGCCCGCCGACAGCCCGCGGTCCTTCTCGCGCCGCCAGAGGTCACGCACCACTTCGGCCACCTTGTTCACGTCACCGGACGCGAGCTTCTCCAGGTTGGCCTTGTACCGCCGCGACCAGTTGGTCGGCTCCTCGGTGTGGGGAGCGCGCAACACCTCGAAGACCTTGTCCAGACCCTCTTGGCCGACCACGTCGCGCACGCCTACGATCTCGGCGTTGTCTGCGGGGACGCGGACGGTGAGGTCACCCTGGGCGACCTTGAGGACGAGGTACTTCTTCTCCTCGCCCTTGATCACGCGGGTCTCGATCGCTTCGATGAGAGCGGCACCGTGGTGCGGGTAGACGACGGTCTCTCCGACCTTGAAAACCATGTGTCCTCTGCCCCTTTCGCTAACTCCATCCTAACACGCCAAGCAATCCCCTCATCGGTCTCCGGAGATCGGTTCGCGCTGGTCAGGGCCGCGCGGGGGGTTGACAAACCACCTGTTCGCGTGCAACGGAAGCGCTGCGTCACCGTGCGCTAGGCCACCACGTGCCGCCGGTCGGGGCGGTCCCGGTTAGGCTCCTTGATCGGTGGTCGGGCCTGGTCCTGCCGCTCCCGTCAACACACCGGAAGGATCTGAGCAGCCGTGGGTCGCGCACAGCAGAAGTCCCCAGCTCCTCGCCGCGCGGTCGTCGTCGCCGCCGCGGTCGCTGGCATCGGTCTCATCGCAACGGCTTGCGGCGCGGGGCAGATCACCCAGACCAGCCACAAGGTGGCCGCCGTCAACGGCGCGTCGGGCGACGCGGGCGTCATCGCGGTCCGCGACGCCCAGCTCCAGTTCCCGGTGGAGGAGGGGCACTACGCGACGGGCGGCTCCGCGCCGCTGGTCGTCACCATCGTGAACAACGGCGCCGAGCTGGACCGGCTCACCTCCGTCACCAGCACCGCGACCGGCGAGGCCGAGCTGAGCGGGGACGTCGAGCTGGAGCCGACCACGAGCATCGTGGCCGAGACCGCGGAGAGCGCGCCCGGCAGCTCGTCGGCGCGCCCCACGACCACCTCCGCGCCGTCGAGCGCGTCGGCGCCGTCGTCCGGCCAGCCGTCGTCGGCGTCCTCCGCGTCGTCGGCCCCGCAGTCCGCCGCCTCGCAGTCCTCGACCTCCCAGTCCTCCGCCTCGCAGTCCTCGGCCGCGCCGAGCAGCGGCAACCCCTCCTCCGCGCCCGAGGCCACGGCCGAGCCGGGCAAGGTGCGGATCGTGCTGCCGGACTTCAAGCAGGACGTGCGCCCCGGTCAGACCATCAAGGTGACGTTCCGGTTCGAGAAGGCCGGGCAGCTGACCCTGGACGTGCCGATCGGCGCGACGCCCGAGGCCCGCGTGGAGCAGAAGTCCGAGCACTGAGCCCGCGGGCGTCCCGATCGGACGCCTGAGCGCCCCTGAGCTTCGCCGAGGGCCCCTCGCCGGTGATGACACCGGTGCGGGGCCCTCGGCGTCGTTCCGGGGCCGTGGGGGTGGCGGAACGGGGTCGGTGGTCGACGCGCGGTGATCGCGCGGGGGCGCGGTGGTGGGGCGGAAGCGCTTGCGGGGCGCCCCGAGCCCTCCGGCCTTGCGGAGTCCCGCTGCGACGTTCGCGGCCGTTCGGCGCGCCCGCCGGACCGCCGCCCGCCCCGCCTCGGGCGGCGCGGGCCTTCCGCTGGGCGGTTCCCGCCGCCTCGGTGCGCCGCAGCGCGCGGGTGCGGGGTGCCGCAGGGGTGGCCGGTGGTCCTCGCGGGGCCCGCTCGGGCGTGCTGCGGCCGGGCTGTCGGGGGTGGTGGTTAGCCTGGCCGGGTGGCCAAGAACGTTCGGGCGGCCCGGCCCGTCTACCGGTGCGCTGAGTGCGGGCACGAGGTGTCCAAGTGGGTCGGGCGCTGCCCGGAGTGCCAGGCGTGGGGCACGGTCGAGGAGCGCGGGGCCGCCGCGCCCGCGCGGTTCCTCGCGGGCGCCACGAGCGGCGACGCGCGGCCCATCGGCCAGGTCGACATCGAGTCCTCGCGGGCCTCGGCCACCGGGGTCGGCGAGCTGGACCGGGTGCTCGGCGGCGGGCTCGTCCCCGGTGCGGTCGTCCTGCTGGCGGGCGAACCCGGCGTCGGCAAGTCGACCCTCCTGCTGGAGGTCGCCCACCAGTGGGCCAGCACGGTCGGCCGGTGCCTCTACGTGACCGGTGAGGAGTCGGCGGGGCAGGTCCGGCTGCGCGCCGACCGCACCGGGAACCTGCACGACGAGATCTACCTCGCCGCCGAGAGCGACATCTCGGCCGTGCTCGGGCAGGTGGACGCGGTCAAGCCGAGCATGATGATCGTCGACTCGGTGCAGACCATGTCGTCGCTGAGCATCGACGGGATGCCGGGCGGCGTGAGCCAGGTGCGGGCGGTGACGTCCGGGCTGATCTCGGTGGCCAAGGAGCGGAACCTGCCGATCGTCCTGGTGGGGCACGTGACCAAGGACGGCTCGGTCGCGGGCCCGAGGGTGCTGGAGCACCTGGTCGACGTGGTGCTCCAGTTCGAGGGCGACCGGCACTCGACGCTGAGGCTGCTGCGCGGCATCAAGAACCGGTTCGGCGCGGCGGACGAGGTCGGCTGCTTCGAGCTGCGCGACGACGGCATCGTCGGCGTGCCGGACCCGTCCGGCCTGTTCCTGAACCGGCGCGAGCAGGACGTGACCGGCTCGGCGGTGACGGTCGTGGTGGAGGGCAAGCGACCGCTGCTGGGCGAGGTGCAGGCGCTGGTGGCGCCGACCAGCCTGCCCGCGCCCCGGCGCGCGGTGAGCGGGCTGGACTCGGCGCGGGTGGCGATGGTGATGGCGGTGCTGGAGAAGCGCGGCCGGGTCCCGCTGGGCAACAAGGACGTGTTCACCGCGACCGTGGGCGGGATGCGGCTGGTGGAGCCGTCGGTGGACCTGGCGCTGGCGCTCGCGGTCGCGTCGGCGGCCGTGGACCAGCCGCTGCCGCACGACCTGGTGGTGGTCGGCGAGGTGGGGCTGTCGGGCGAGCTGCGCCGGGTCAACGGCGTGGGCCGCAGGCTCAGCGAGGCGGCCAGGCTCGGCTACACCAGGGCCCTGGTCCCCCCGGACGCCGGTCCGCTGCCGAAGGAGACCCGCGCGCTGGTGGCCAACGACCTCGGCGAGGCGCTGCGGCTGCTGAAGATCACGGG
>NZ_JBQGCX010000146.1:0-2073 GCF_052038725.1 Actinosynnema sp. | reverse complement strand
CCACCCGGCCGTCCCCGTCCGGTTCCGCGATCTCCAGGGAGCGGTTCGCCGCGTACGTCGTCACGCCGCTCGTGGCGTCCGTGAACAGCACGTTCAGCCCGCGCCGCTTGCCGTTGAACGCGGTCAGCGCGTGCTCCCGCCCGCCGTGGGCGAACCGGACCACGCCGGGCGCGGTGTAGACGTGGCTCAGGCCCTCCACGACCGCGCCCACCGTCGTCGGCCTCGGCTCGGGGAACGGCTCGTAGACGCCCTCGATCCGCCAGTCCGGGTCCGGCGGGTAGCTCGGCACGCCGTCGAACTCCAGCAGCGCCGCCGCCTTCGGGTCGTGCACGCGGATCAGGTACCCGCCCCGCCGCGCCACCTCCACCTCGACGTCGCCGATCGCGATCCGCGCGCCCGCCCCGCTGTTGACCAGCTCGAACCTGCTCTGCCCCAGCACCGGGAACCCGCTCTGCGCCGCCCGCGCCCCCTGCGGGTCGAAGTAGGCCGCGTCCGCGTCCTGCCACCACACGCCCGGCAGCCCGGCGTAGCCGCGCGGCTGCTCGTCCAGCCAGTCCAGCGACACCAGCGCGAGCCAGCCGAGCGGCGCGGCCAGGGTCCGCTCGCGCTCGTCCTTCCAGCGCCGCCACTGCTCGATGAAACCCTCGCCCACGGAAAGCACCTCTCGTCGTCGCTCGACCCCGTCCCCGGTGACAGCGGTCGGACGCGGGCCGTTGTTCCCGCTCCCACGGGGTGGAACGGTCACGCCGTCGCCGCCACCAGCCGCGCCAGCCTGCGGGCGCTCTCCGAACCGGGCTCGGCGGTGTGGAACACCACCCGCAGGTCGTTCTCCGGCGACACCAGCACGTCGCACTCCAGCTCCAGCTCCCCGAACTCCGGGTGCGCGACGACCTCGCGGTGCGCGATGAACGGGCTGGGCAGCGGGTTCGCCCACAGGTCGGCGACCACCGGACTGCTCTCGCGCAGGTCGGCGACGAGCCTGCGCAGCGACGAGTCCTGCGGGTAGCGGGCGGTGGCGGCGCGCAGGTCGGCGGCGACGGCGCGCTCGTAGGGGACGCGCTCCCACTCGTGCTTCACAGCGGGCGCGTCACCGAGGGCGAACAGCGCCCAGGCCAGGTTCCCGTCCCGGCCGACCGGCGGGTCGCCGAGCAGCGCGACCCTGGGACCGTTGTGCGTCAACGGGTTCCACGCCGCGTCGTACACGCCCACCGGTAAGTCGGCCATGCGCCGCAGGAGTCTGCGCACGCTCTCCGAGATCCGGCCGGGCACCACGCCGGACGACGGCGGCGGCTGCCCGGCGACGCGGTGGAAGTGGTCCAGCTCCACGCCGACCAGCCGCAGCGCCCGCCCGAGCGCGGCGACGACCTGCGGGGACGGGTTGCGCGAGCGCCCCTGCTCCAGGCGCACCACGTAGTCCACCGACAACCCCGGGTAGGCGGCCAGCTCCTCGCGGCGCAGACCGGGGACCTTGCGCTCCTCGGGTTCGCGCGCGCCGAGGTCGCCCGGCGTGACGCGGTCCCGCAGCTGCCGCAGCAGCGCCCCGAACTCCGTCGTCATGGTCACGAGTATCCACCCGGACGGGGCCGGGTGTGCGGTACGCGAGCACCGCTCACCCCGCCCCGTCCGGGAGAGCGCCCGGTCCGGGGCGCGGCGAGGGAGGTTCTGTCCGCTGTGGACGGACGGCCGGCGCGCGAGCCGGACGCCCGTGATCGGGAGCGCCGAGCGGACCGGGCGCCGCGCGCGGAGCGCCGTCACACGTCCAGCAGCCTCGCCAGCGCGGCGTTGACCCGTGGGGCGTGCGCGGGGAGGTGGTCCTTGGTCCACCTCCCCGCCTGCGCCGAGAAATCCGCCAGATCGCGCTCCACGCCCGTCAGCAGCGCGCCCAGCTCCGCCACCGGGACGTCGATCACCGGGCTGTCCGCCGCCTCCGCATCCAGCGTCAGCCGGACGACGTCCCCGTCCAGGCTGGCCCTCGCGTCCGGGTCGTGGCCGAAGAAGGCGTCCCCGCGACCGTCCAGGACGTCCCACCAGCCGCGCCACTCGTCGATCCCGGAGCAGCACCCCGGCGCGAAG
>NZ_JBQGCX010000145.1:0-5376 GCF_052038725.1 Actinosynnema sp. | reverse complement strand
CAGGTGCGGGAAGGACAGGCGCGGGGCGGACAGGTGCAGGTCCGACGCGGCGTAGAAGTCGCGGATCTCGGCGCAGACCCGGTCGACCTGCTCCTCGGTGAGGTCCGGGTACAGCGGCAGCGCCAGGGCGTGCCCGCACGCGGCCTCGGCGTTGGGGAAGTCTCCGGGCGCGTGCCCGAGGTGCGCGAAGCACGGCTGCAGGTGCGGCGGCAGCGGGTAGCGGGTCTCGGTCCCGACGCCGCGCGCGGCCAGGTGCTCGGCCAGCTCGTCGCGGCGGGCGAACTCGGCGACGTAGGCGCGGGCGACCCCGCGCACGGCCTCGGCCCTGGGCCGCACCTCGGGGAGCTTGCGCACGCCGGGGACGCCGGTGAGCCGGGCGGTGTAGCGCGCGGCCAGCTCGGCGCGGCGGCGGATGTCCTGCTCCAGGCGGCCGAGCTTGGCCAGCAGCACGGCGGCCTGGACGTCGTCCATCCTGCTGCTGAGCCCCGGCAGCGCGGCGGCGGGGTCGACCGCCGGGGGGCTGCCCGCGGCGGCTCCGGGGCGGCCGTGGTGGCGCAGCGCGGAGACGACCTCGGCGACGCGGGGGTCGTCGGGGATGACCGCGCCCGCGTCGCCGAGCGCGCCGAGGGTCCCGGTGGGGAAGAAGGAGAGCACGCCGCCGAAGCCATGCAGGCCCGCGTGCCTGCCGCCGTACCGCATCCCGATCGCCTCGGCGCTGTCCTCGACCACGGCCAGGCCCAGCCGGTCGGCGACCTCGCGCACGCCGGTCAGGTCGGCGGTGTGGTGGAACGGGTGGGCGGGCACGACGAACCGGGTGCGCGGCGTGGCGACGGCGGCGACCGAGGCGGGGCTGATGCCGTAGCCGTCCGGCTCGACGTCGGCGAAGACCGGCGTGCCGCCCGCGAGGACCACGCAGGCCGCGGTGGCGGCGGAGGGGAACGCGGGGACGACCACCTCGTCGCCCGCGCCGAGGCCGCAGGCGCGCAGCAGCAGGACGAGGGCGTCGGTGCCGCTGTTCACGCCGATCACGTGCCGCGCCCCGGTGTGCTCGGCGAGCGCGCGCTCCAATTCGACCACCTTGCGGCCGTGCGAGTACTCGCCGTTCTCCACGACGTCCTCGACGTGGTGCCGCGTCACCGGCCACAATCGTGAAAAAGTCGCGGATTGTGTGAAGAATGGGACCGGCAGGGGTGTCCACCTCCGCTGTCGAAGCACGCGGCGCAGCGTAGGGCAGTCGCGGAGAAGAACTCCCCGAGTTCGGTGCGTTCACTCTTCCTGGTCAATTAATGGGCACTAAGTTGACAATTGAGCCCCGTTGTCGAGAACGTCTGCGCCCGAATGGCCCGGCTCTTCGCCGGGTCGCGGGGACTGCGGCAGACGGGGCGGACGTGCGGACACTGGTGATCGGGTTGGGCAGGGCGGGCGCCGAGCTGCACCTGCCGGTGCTGGCGAGGGCTCGGGCCGCGGCGCCCGGCCTGTTCTCCGCCGAGCCGGTGGTGGCCTGCGACCCGCGCCGCGTGCTCGCCGACCGGCCGGGTCTGGTGACCACCGCGACCGCCGCCGAGGCCGCGAAGCTGCTCGACCCGGCGCGCACCGCGGTGCACGTGTGCACCCCGCCGACCACCCGGCCCGAGGTCATCGGCGAGATCGCCGAGCTGGGCTTCCGGAACCTGGTGGTGGAGAAGCCGCTGGCCTCGGGCACCGACGACCTGGCGCGCATCGCCCGGCTGCGGCGCAGGCACGGTCTGCGCATCGCCGTGGTCGAGCCGTGGCAGATGAGCTCGCTGACCGCCCGGCTCACCGAGCTGGTGCGCGGCGGGGAGCTGGGCGAGGCGCGCTCGGTGTCGATCGTGCAGAACAAGCCGCGCTTCCGCCGCTCGCTCACCGCCCCGAGCCACCCGACCGCGTTCGACGTGGAGCTGCCGCACGGGGTCGGCCTGGCGCTGCGGCTGGCGGGCAGCGCGCGGGTCACCCACGCGGCGGGCTCGGACCTGGCGTTCGGCGACGTGGTGGTGCCCAGGATGGGCGGGGCGCGACTGGGGCTGCGGCACAACAGCGGGGTGCGCGCGGAGATCAGCTCCGACCTGACCTCGCCGGTGCGCGAGCGGCGGGTGACGGTGGAGTTCGAGCGCGGGCGGGCCGTGGGGCACTACGCGGTGAGCGGCGACGACGACCACTCGCAGCTGACCGTGACCGGGAACGGGCGGCGCGAGCACACCGTGCTGCGGGACGACTCGCTGACCGAGTGGGTGCTGCGCGCCTACCGGCTGTTCCGGGGCACCGGCGACCCGCACTCGCAGGGCTTCGCGTTCGCGGGGGACGTGGTGCGGCTGCTGTCGGTGGCGAAGAACATCAGCGCCGAGCCGGTCGTCCCGGCGGCGCGCGCCGAGAGCAGGACGCCGACCGGTGCGCGCTGACGGCGCGGGGGCGGCGCCGGGCCTGGCGGCCGGGGTCGGCGCGGGGACGCTCGCCGGGATCACCGACCGGGCCGCGTCCGACCTGCCCGGCCAGCTCGCCGTGCTGGCGGAGCTGGGCTGGTCGGCGATCGAGCTGCGCGCGGTGGGCGGCGTCGCGGTGGCGGACCTGGGCGACGAGGCGTTCGCGGGGGTGGTCGCCGCGCTGGGTGAGGCCGGGGTGCGGGCGGTGTGCCTCGACTCGCGGATCGGCGACCGGACGAGGCCGGTCACCGGGCCGTTCGAGCAGGACCTGGCGGAGCTGGAGGTGCTGCTGCGGCGGTGCGCCGAGCTGGGCACCCGGTACGTGCGGATCGCGTCCTACCCCAACGACGGTCTCGCCGAGCCGCTGTGGCGGGCGCGGGTGCTGTCGCGGGTGCGGGAGCTGGCGGTGCGCGCGGAGGTCGCGGGAGTGGTGCTGCTGCACGAGAACTGCTCCGGCTGGGCGGGCACGAGCGCGGAGCGGGCGCTCGAACTGCTGTCCGAGGTGGGCAGTCCGGCGCTGGGGCTGCTGTTCGACACCGGGAACCCCGTCGTGCACGGGTACGACGGGCTCGCGGCACTGGAGCTGCTCGCCCCGCACGTCGAGCACGTGCACGTGAAGGACGTGGTGGGAGGGGGGTTCGTGGAGCCGGGGACCGGGGACGCGCGCGTCGCCGAGTGCGTGGAGCTGTTGCGCGCCAGGGGTTATCGGGGCGCGTGGTCGCTGGAGCCGCACGTGGCGGCGCGCCCGCACGAGGAGTCGGCCGAGCTGCCGGAGGGCGCGTCGGCCGCGTTCGTCTCGGCGGGCCGGGCGATGTCCCGGCTGCTGCGATGACCGCCGGGGAGCGGGACCTGGGCGGGAACAGGTTCAGCGGGAACGGGGTCGGTGGCGGCGCGGGGTGGCAGTCCCCCGGTTCAGGGGTCGGCGCGGGCCCGGACTCCCCGGTTCCCAGGTGGGCCGCGCCCGCCCCGGGCGTTTGGGTGGGGTGTGGGGGGCAAGGACGCCGGTGGAGGTCGGACTGGACCGGTCCCTCCCCGGCGAGCGCGGGTGCGGACCGGGCCGACGGGGGCCTGGCCGCGCTCGCCATCGTGGACGAGGTCCAGGCGCCGGAGGCGGTGCGCATGGTCTGAGCCTGCACACGGGGAACTTCGACCCGCTCCCGCGCGGCAACGCGGGGGCGGGTTTTTCCTTGCCCCGACAAGGGTTTTCCTTGCCAGGCCCAGGCCGCCGCCGAGCGCCGCAGGGCGGTGAACCCCCGCGGCGCAGCGGTTTTCCCGAGACGGCGCGGGCTAGTCGACGTCCAGCACGGCCTTGCCGCGCAGCCGCCCGTCCAGCAGCGCCGCCACCGCCTCGTCGGCCCGCGCCCACGAGCCGCGCCAGGCCACGCCCGCGTCCAGCTCGCCCGACGCGACCCGCGCGGCCAGCCAGCCCAGGTCCTCGTCGAGTCCGGGGCCGCTGGCGGGCAGGAAGAAGGTCGCGATGACCCGGTCCGGTTGGAAGGTCCCCTCGAGGGCCGCGCTGTCGAACACCGACTCGCCGCCGGAGGCCCTGCCGACCGAGACGAGCGTGCCGCCGGGCCGGAGCAGGGCGTGCGCGGCCACCAGGACGGGTCCGCCGACCAGCTCCACGACGCCGTGCACCGGCCCGGTGGCCAGGTCCGGGCCGACCACCTCGTGGGCGCCGAGCGCGCGCAGCCCCTCGGCGTGCGCGACCGGGTCCGAGGTCACCGCGACGACGTGCGCGCCCGCGCGGCGGGCGAGCTGGAGGGCGTAGCGGCCGACGCCGCCGGTCGCGCCGGTGACCAGCACCCGGCGGGCCAGCAGCGGGCCGAGGCGGTGCAGCGCGCGCAGTGCGCTGCCCGCCGCGACCGGGACGGTGGCGGCGGGGCCGAGGTCCGCGCCCTCGGGGACGGGGCCGAGGTGGGCGGTGTCGACGGCGCGCAGCTCGGCCCAGGCCCCGGCGAGCCCGAGGGTGACCACGGGCGTGCCCTCGGCGGGCCCCGAGCCCTCCACGGCGGCGCGGACCACGAAGCCCCCCGCGTCCCAGCCGGGCACGGCGCCGTCGGGCAGGTCGGCGAGTCCGGCGCGCTCGCCGGGGTTGAGGGAGGTCGCGGCGACCCGCACGAGCGCCTGGCCGGGCGTGGGCGCGGGGTCGGGGGCCTGCCCCGGGCGCAGGTGGCGCGGGGCGGAGTGGTCGACGAGCAGTGCGCGCACTTCGGGGTCCTCCTCGGGAGGGAGCGGGGTCCCGGCCGACCCTAGCCCATGAATGCCACCCAGTGGCACAAGCCACCGAGGGGCTTGTCGGACGCGCCCGATCCCCGCCTTAGACTCGCCCCGTGGAGACGCTGCGCGAGCGCAAGAAGCACCGCACCCGCGAGGCGCTGATCGCGACCGCGCTGGAGGTGTTCACCGACCGGGGCTTCGCGGCGACGACCCTGGACGAGCTGTGCGCGCGCGTCGAGGTGTCCAAGCGGACCTTCTTCCGGTACTTCGCGGGCAAGGAGGACGTGGCCATGGCGCCCGTCCACGACATGTGGCGCGCGTTCCTGGCCCGCCTGGCGCGGGACGAGGGGCGCGGGAAGGTCGTGGACCTGCTGCAGGAGGCCCTGGTCGCCACCCTGGCGGACATGCCGGACGACGGCTGGGCCGACCGGCTCCTGCTGAGCAGGCAGCTGGCCGCCCGCACCCCGTCGATGGACGCGCACGGCCTGTACTTCTGCGACCGCACCAGCCTGGCCGCGCTGGAAGTCCTGCACGGCCGCACCGGCCTGGCGCCGGACGACCTGCGGCTGCGGCTGGCGGTGGACGTGCTGATGGCGGCGTTCCAGCGGGCGCAGGAGCGCTGGGCGGGGCTGCCGGGGTCGCCGGGCAAGGCGGAGCTGGTCGGGTGCGCGCGCGAGGCGTTCGCCGCGGTGCCCGGCATCTTCGCGATCGCCGTGGG
>NZ_JBQGCX010000144.1:0-7380 GCF_052038725.1 Actinosynnema sp. | reverse complement strand
CCTCGCCCCCGCCCCCGCCATCACCAGTCACCCGCCCCCACCGAGCCCCACCCCCGCCCCCGTTGAGACGCACCCCTGTTACCGCTTCCAGGGGTGGTGCCGACCCGCCCGCGGGTGGAAGGTCGCTGTGGCGCATGAGGGGACCTCGTGGAAGGGGGCTGCGATGACGCGCGACGGAGCCCCTGCAAGCGTTCACCGGTTCGGCCGTCACTCGAACGCACGCCCTGCTGCGGCGCTAGTCGGATGCTCCGGTCGCACTGTCCGGTTTTCGACCCTCAGGACTACCTGGGGTGGTCGAACGGCTCACTGGAACGGGGTTTACGGAATCGGTTCAGGTGGGCAAAAGGCGCAATGCCGGTAACAGCGTGGATACAGACGCTTGACATGCCTCCGTGGCGCGAACCACACTCGCCCACAACCTGGGAGCGCTCCCAGAACAACACCGCCGATCTCATCGAGGAGTTCTCGTGCGCAACCGTCGAGCAGGCCTGGGTAGCCTCCTGGCCTGCACCGCAGTGCTCGCAGCGGTCACCACCGCCTGCGGTTCGGACAGTGGGACCAGTGCCGATGGCAAGATCGAACTGACCATCGCCACGTTCAACCAGTTCGGGTACGAGGAGCTCCTCAAGGAGTACGAGGCGGCTCACCCCAACGTCAAGGTGACCGAGCGCAAGACCGGTCAGGCCGCGGACCACCACAAGAACCTCTTCACCAAGATGGCGGCGGGCTCCGGCCTCGCCGACATCGAGGGCGTCGAGGAGGGCTACCTCAGCCAGGTCATGACCCGCGCGGGCCAGTTCAACAACCTCAAGGAGATCGGCCCGAACGTCGACGGCCGCTGGCTGGACTGGAAGACCAAGTCCGTCACCGCCAAGGGCGGCGAGCTGATCGGCTACGGCACGGACATCGGCCCGCTGGCCATGTGCTACCGCAAGGACCTCCTGGAGGCCGGTGGCATCCCCACCGACGAGGCGGGCATCGCCGCCACGTTCGCCACCTGGGACTCCTACTTCGCCGCGGGCAAGCAGTACGCGGAGAAGACCGGCAAGGCGTGGTTCGACTCGGCCGCGCAGGTCTTCAACCCGATGCACAACCAGGCCGAGGTCGGCTACTTCGACAAGGACGACAAGCTCGTCATCGACTCGAACGGCGACAAGGCCCTCTGGGGCAAGGTGACCACCGCCGTCGCCCAGGGCCAGTCCGCCAAGCTCAAGGCGTGGACCCCCGAGTGGGAGACCGGCTTCCGCGAGTCGGCCTTCGCCACCAAGACCTGCCCGGCCTGGCTGCTCGGCAACATCGAGAAGAACTCCGGCCCCGAGCACAAGGGCAAGTGGGTCGTCACCGGCTCCTTCCCCGACGGCGGCGGCAACTGGGGCGGCTCGTTCCTGACCGTGCCCAAGCAGAGCAAGCACCCGAAGGAAGCCGCTGAGCTGGCTGCCTGGCTGACCGCGCCCGAGCAGCAGATCAAGGCGTTCAAGGCCAAGAACACCTTCCCGAGCCAGCTCAAGGCGCTCGACGACCCCGCGCTGACCGAGAGCACCAACGAGTACTTCGGCCAGCAGGTCGGCAAGCTCTACGCGGAGCAGGCCAAGAAGGTCGACGTGGCCCAGTACAAGGGCCCGAAGGACGGCCAGATCCAGGACGACATCGTCGGCCCGGCGCTGCTGTCCGTCGAGCAGGGCACCAACGCGGACGAGGCGTGGAAGAAGGTCGTCGAGGACGCCCAGAAGGCGACCAAGTGACCACCGACACCTCGGTGGCGAGCGGGCGGGGCGCTGCGCCCCGCCCGCCGCGGCGTCCTGAGGGCGACGACTCGGTGGGGCTCGTCGACCCCACCCGCCGCTACCGGTTCAGCAACCTCGACGCGAAGTTCTCGCCCTACCTGTTCGTGGCGCCGTTCTTCGTGCTGTTCACGGTCGTCGGCCTCTTCCCGCTGCTGTACACCGCCTACATCTCCCTGTTCGACTGGGAGATCGGGCTGGACGGCGAGTTCGTCGGCATCCAGAACTACGTCGAGCTGCTCGGCGACCCGCAGTTCTGGAACGCGATGGTCAACACGTTCAGCATCTTCCTGATGTCGAGCGTGCCGCAGATCATCGTCGCCGTCCTGATCGCCGCGCTGCTCAACACCGCGCTGCGCGGGCGCACGTTGTGGCGCATGGGCGTGCTGCTGCCCTACGTGGCCAGCCTCGTCGCGCTCACCCTGATCTTCGGCGACCTGTTCGGCGTCCAGTACGGCATGATCAACGACTGGCTGGAGGCCATCGGCATCAGCCGGATCGACTGGCAGGCCGAGCGCTGGTGGAGCCACGTCGCCATCGCCATCATGGTCGACTGGCGCTGGACCGGCTACAACGCGCTCATCGTGCTCGCCGCCATGCAGGCCATCCCGCGCGACGTGTACGAGGCCGCGGTCGTCGACGGCGCGGGCACCTTCCGGCGCTTCTTCAGCGTCACGCTGCCGATGCTCCGCCCGACGATCATCTTCGTCGTCATCACCTCGACCATCGGCGGCTTGCAGATCTTCACCGAGCCGCTGCTGTTCGAGCCCGCGGGCGGCAACGCCAACGGCGGCGCCAGCAACCAGTTCCAGACGGTGATGCTCTACATGTACCAGGCGGGCTTCGGCAGGTACGAGCTCGGTTACGCCTCCGCGGTGGCCTGGGTGCTGTTCGTCGTCATCATCGCGATCGCCGGGATCAACTTCATGCTCACCCGCCGGATCGCCTCCAGTGGGGAGGACTAGACCGTGTCGGAGAAGCGTCCCGGTTTCGCGGTCTACGGACCGCTGATCGCGTTCATCATCGCCTCGGCCTTCCCGTTCTACTGGGCCTTCCTGGTCGGCAGCCACGACGACCAGTACTTCAAGGCCGAGCAGCCCTGGCTCCCCGGCGGCAACTTCCTCGCCAACGCCAGCCGCGTCGTCGACAACGTCGCCTTCTGGAAGGCGCTGGGCAACAGCCTCATCGTCTCCTCGACGGTGACCGTCTCGGTCGTGTTCCTGTCCAGCCTGGCCGGTTTCGCCTTCGCCAAGCTGCGCTTCAAGGGCCGGGGCCCGCTGCTGCTGTTCGTCGTCGCGACCCTCGCGGTGCCGACCCAGCTGGGCATCATCCCGCTGTACATGGCGATGGCCGAGTTCGGCTGGGCCGGTGAGCTGGGCGCGGTGATCGTGCCGAACCTGGTCACCGCCTTCGGCGTGTTCTGGATGCGCCAGTTCATCGCGGACGCCGTGCCGGACGAGCTGGTCGAAGCGGCCAGGATGGACGGTTGCAGCCTCCTCAGCACCTACTGGCACGTGTGCCTGCCCGCGGTCCGCCCGGCGGCGGCGATGCTCGGCATCTTCACGTTCATGACGTCCTGGAACGACTTCCTCTGGCCGCTGATCGCGCTGAACGCCGAGAACCCGACCATCCAGGTCGCGCTGGAGAAGCTCAAGAGCGGTTACTACATCGACAACTCGCTCGTCCTCGCCGGGACCACGATGGCCACCATCCCGGTGCTGATCGTCTTCCTCGTACTCGGGCGGCAGATCGTCGCCGGGATCATGCAGGGTGCTGTGAAGGGGTAGCTGTGGAGTCCATTTCCTTTCCCGAGGGCTTCGTGTGGGGGGCCGCGACAGCGGCGTTCCAGGTGGAGGGGGCGACCAAGGAGGACGGTCGCTCCCCCTCCATCTGGGACACCTTCTGCGCGCTGCCCGGCGCCGTCGCGGGCGATGACAACGGTGACGTGGCCGTGGACCACTACCACCGGGTCGAGCAGGACGTCGCGATGATGGCGGACCTCGGTCTCGGCGCGTACCGCTTCTCCACCGCCTGGCCGAGGATCCGGCCCGACGGCGGCGAGCCCAACCAGGCCGGGCTGGACTTCTACAGCAGGCTGGTCGACACCCTGCTGGAGCGCGGCATCGACCCGTGGGTCACGCTCTACCACTGGGACCTGCCGCAGGCCCTGGAGGACGCGGGCGGCTGGGCCAACCGGGACACCGCGCACCGGTTCGCCGACTACGCGGCCACGGTCGTGGAGGCGCTCGGCGACCGGGTGTCCAACTGGACCACGCTGAACGAGCCGTGGTGCTCGGCGTTCCTCGGCTACGCGGGCGGCATCCACGCGCCCGGCCGCCAGGAGCCCGCCGCCGCCGTCGCGGCCGTCCACCACCTGCTGCTCGGCCACGGCCTCGCCACCGCGGCGATCCGCTCGGCCAAGCCGGAGGCCAAGGTCGGCATCACGCTCAACATGTACCCGATCATCCCCGCCGACCCCTCGTCCGAGGCGGACCTGGACGCGGTGCGGCGGCTCGACGGGCTGCAGAACCGGATCTTCCTGGACCCGCTGTTCAAGGGCGAGTACCCGGCGGACATCGTCGCGGACCTCGCGCCGTACGGGTTCGCCGACCACATCAAGCCCGAGGACCTGGCGATCATCTCGGCGCCGCTGGACCAGCTCGGCGTGAACTACTACACCGAGCACTTCGTCAGCTCCGAGCCCGCCGCGCCCAGCGAGCCCAAGCCGGGCCGCCGCGCCACCGGGTCGCCGTGGGTCGGCGCCGAGCACGTCAGCTTCCCGGTCCGGGACGACGCGACGCGCACCGACATGGAGTGGGAGGTGCGACCGCGCGGGATCTACCAGCTCCTCACCCGGCTGCACGAGGAGTACCCGCGCCGGCCGATCTACATCACCGAGAACGGCGCGGCCTACCGCGACTCGGTGGCCGACGACGGCACGGTCAACGACCCGGAGCGGCTGGCGTACATCGACTCGCACCTGCGCGCGGCGCACGACGCGATCAGCGAGGGCGTCGACCTCCGCGGTTACTTCGCGTGGTCGCTGATGGACAACTTCGAGTGGGCCGAGGGTTACGCCAAGCGGTTCGGGATCGTGCATGTCGACTACGGCACGCAGGTCAGGACGCCTAAGATGAGCGCCATGTGGTACTCCGAGGTCGCCCGCGGCAACGCGCTGCCCGCACCGTCAGCGACGGCTGCGCCGTGACCGACGCCGTTGAGCCGCCCAAGGCCCGAAGGCCCCCGACCAGGCTCGAAGAGGTCGCCAGAGCCGCCGGGGTGTCCAAGTCGACCGTGTCGAGGGTGATCAACGGCGAGCCGTACGTCAGCACCAAGGCGCGCGAGGCCGTTCACCAGGCGATCGTTCAGCTGGGGTACAGCCCCAACCAGGCCGCCCGCACCCTCGCGGGCAGCAGGGCGAACTGCATCGCGCTGGTGGTGTCCGAACAGGGCAGCCGGGTGCTGGCGGACCCGTTCTTCGCGGGCGTGCTGCGAGGCGTGCACGCGGAGCTGTCGGGCAAGAGGGTCCAGCTCGTGCTCATGATGAGCAAGGAGGGCGACGAGCAGGACCTGGTGAACTACCTGTGCGGCGGCCACGTCGACGGCGTGCTGGTGATCAGCCTGCACGGCCAGGACCCGCTGCCCCGCGTGCTCGCCGACGCGGGCCTGCCCACCGTCGTCGGTGGCAGGCCCCTCGGCGCGGGCGGGGTGCCGTACGTGGACTCGGACAACTTCAACGGGGCCATGGAGGCGGCCAAGCACCTGGTCTCGCTGGGGCGCACGAGGATCGCGACCATAGCGGGCCCGAAGGACATGGCCGTGGGCATGGACCGCTTGAGCGGGTTCAAGCGGGCGCTGAGCCAGGCCGGGCTGCGCGACGACCTGGTCGCGTTCGGCGACTTCACCCCGACCAGCGGCGCCGCCGCGATGGACGAGCTGCTGACCCGCGAGCCCGCGCTGGACGCGGTGTTCGTGGGGGCCGACATCATGGCGATGGGCGCGCTGCAGGCGCTGCACGCGCACGGCAAGCGGGTGCCGCAGGACGTGGCCGTGGTGGGCTTCGACGACCTGGTGCTGGCGTCGACGGCGGTCCCGCCGCTGACGACGGTCAGGCAGGACGTGGAGCAGCTGGGCCGCACGATGACGTGGCGCCTGATGGCGGAGCTGACGGGCGAGGAGAACCTCCCGCCGTTCCTGCTCCTGCCGACCTCGCTGGTGCACCGGGCCAGCGCGTAGGACTTCCGGACCGCCTGCCGCTACCTCGAGTAGTGGTAGCGGCAGGCGGCGATCCGGATCTCGTCCTCGGTGATCTTGTAGACCAGGCGGTGCTCGTCGGTGATCCGGCGCGACCAGTAGCCCTGGAAGCCGTGCTCGAGCGGCTCGGGCTTGCCGATGCCCTCGTTGCCGTTGCGTCGGATGTCCTTGATCAGCTCGTTGACGCGCTTGAGCACCTTGCGGTCCTCGGTCTGCCACCAGAGGTAGTCGGCCCAGGCGTATTCGTCCCAGACGAGCTTCACTCGACCAGCTCGTGGTGCTCGCCGCCGCCGGATTCCAAGCGCTCGATCGAGTTGAACAGGCGCCGCGCGTTCTCCGTGCTGCGGAACAGGTAGAGGGACTCCTTCATGGACTGGTAGTCGTCGAGCGCGACGATCACCACCGAGTCCCGCCCCGAACGGGTGATCACGACCTCTTCACGGTCGTTGATCACGGAGTCGAGCGTCTCGGCGTAGTTGGCGCGTGATTCGGAATAGCTCATGATCTTCACCTGCGACACCTTTCGACGTACAAGATATTGTACGTAACCCTTTGTGGGGCGACAAGGGTGAGCGAGTCACTTGCAATTCACCCGATCCGCGCACCGGACAGCTCTTTACACCGCACTTCGGCGGTCGTTACGTTTTTCTTCCACCCGCTCTGGGAGCGCTCCCCGAAACGGTGGTCGGGTTGGTCGTCCCCCGACCGCCCGGAGCCAGGCGCGGGAGGAGGCGTCCCTTTCGCCCACCGCCTCCTCCCGACCCCGGCCCGGTTCGCGCTCGACCCGCACGGCCCGCCCGCTCCCCGCTCGACCGTCCGACCCGCTCGGCCCACCGGGCCCTGCTCCACCGGTCAGGCCTCGCTCGGCCCGCGCTCCACCCGCTCCGCGCTCCACCCCGCCCCACCGCTCGCCCCGCCCGGCACACGCCCGAACCGCGCAAAGGAGCGCCGTGATGGCACCGCGCCAGCCCGAGCCCACCCCGCCCATCACCGTACGGGCGCGGCGCGGGAGCCGATCACCGGCCCTCCTGGCCGCCCTCGTCACGGCCGCCGCCACGCTCGTCGCCGTCGCCGCCACCAGCCCCGCCCCCGTCGCGCAGGCCGCCCCCGCGAGCCAGCCGCACACCTGGGAGAACGTCGAGATCCAGGGCGGCGGCTTCGTGCCCGGCATCGTCTTCAGCCCCGCCGAGCGCGACCTGGTCTACGCCCGCACCGACAGCGGCGGCGCCTACCGCTGGAACCAGGCCACCGGCCGCTGGGTCCCGCTGCTCGACGCGATCGGCTGGGACCGCTGGGGCCACAACGGCGTCATCTCCATCGCCCCCGACCCCAAGAACGCCGCCAA
>NZ_JBQGCX010000143.1:0-2673 GCF_052038725.1 Actinosynnema sp. | reverse complement strand
CCGCACGACGGTCAGCAGCACCAGGTACGACGCGGCGTTGACGGCGAACCCGGCGGAGAACGCGGCCTCGGTGCCGACGGAGACGACGATCCCGCCGAGCAGCAGCCCGACGCTCATCCCGATGTTGCGCCCGGTGCGCAGCACGGCCATGGAGCGGCTGCGGTTCTCCGGCGCCTCGGCCTGGAGCAGGAACACCTGCTGCACGGGCGCGCTGGCCCGGTCGAACAGGCCCAGCGCGCACAGCAGCAGCGCGTACCACCAGAAGGAGGAGACGAACAGGAAGCAGGAGTACCCGATCGCCCGCCACAGCAGCAGGAACGTCCAGATCGGGCCTGCGCCGAACCGGTCGGCGAGCCAGCCCGCGGGTCCGGGCGAGGCCAGCGCGATCAGGTTGGCCACGCCGACGACCACGCCGACCTGGACCGGGTCGACGCCCAGCCGCAGCACCACGAAGACCGGCACGATGGCCAGGAACAGCCCGGTGCCCAGGGAGTCGACCAGGACGCCGCCCGCCAGCACCACCCCTCCGCCCGAGAGCCGACCGGTTAAGCGCACAGCGGACACCTCCACGTGGACGGGCGGCCCACCACGCGGCGGACCGTCCCGTCCCTCACCGTACGACCCCTGTGGCGGGCGGTGATCAGGGGTGGAGGACCGTTCGGGCGAAAGGGATCAAGCGGGCACACTCCGTCCACTGTGGACCGGACGGGCCCGTTCGCGGTGCGGCGGCTCAGGCGAGCGCCGGGTGGTCGAGCACGCGGACGCCTCGGGCTCCCAGGGCCTCGGGCGAGGCGGCGGTGGCGCTCGTGACGACCGCGACGGCGGCGCCGCGCTCGCGCAGCTCGTGCCAGCGCTCGAAGACCGCGCCGCCGGGGGCGAGCGCGGCGCGGGACAGGGGGAGGTCGTGCTCGTCGACGTCGACCACGACGCCGACGGTGCGGGGGGTCGGGGTCGGCGCGACGCGCTTCGCCTCGGCGATCAGCTCGGCGAAGCGGCTGCCCACGGGCTTCACGGCGTTCCCGGTGTCCAGCAGGCCCAGGGAGTACTCCAGGTCCTTGTAGTCGCCCAGGTCGCGCGAGACGTCGTGGGAGCACCACCAGGTGATCGCGTAGAGGTCCTCGGTGGTCAGCGCCGCCTGGACGGTGCGGGCGCAGAACTCCGGCATCTCGGACTCGGCCAGGTTCATCGACGGGGCGCCGACCTCCTGGAGCCAGACCCGGCGCTCCGGGTCGGTGGCGAAGGCCTTGGACAGCTCGATCATCCACTCGGCGTGCCGCACCGACTGCGGGGAGAGGGCGCCGGAGCGGGCGGCCGTGCCGTTGACGATCCAGGAGTGCACGGTCGTCACGTCGCCGAGGCGGCTGGCGTGGACGGGGACGAAGGGGTGCTCGTCGCGGTACCAGAGGTGGTCGTTCTCGCTGTGGGTCACGACGTGGCGCGGGTCGCGGTCGCGCGGGGCGGTGAGCAGGGAGGTGAGCCAGTGGGTGACCTGGTCGGTGCTCGCGGGCATCGCGGCCGGGTTGGGGCGCTGGAACTGGTTGACCTCGTTGCCCAGGGTCAGGCCGAGGAGGTTCGGGCGGTCGCGGACCGCGTCGTAGACCGCGGCGACCAGGGCCGCCTGGGCCTCGACCGCGGGCCTGTCGGTGAACATGTTGGCGCTGTGCCAGTTCACCAGCCAGGCGGGCACGAAGTCGAAGCCGGACATGTGGCCCTGGATCACGTCCACGGCGACGTCGAGGTCGAACTCGGCGGCGACGTCGACCACCAGGGCGACGTCGTCCAGCGCGCGCCGCCGGATCAGGGTCCGGTTCGGCTGGAGCACCGGCCACAGCGGGAAGACGCGCACGTGGTCGACGCCCAGGGCGGCGATCGCCGCGAAGTCCGCGCGGACGACGTCGGGGTCGACGGCCATCCACTGGAACATCCAGTCCTGCGACGGGGTGTAGTTGACGCCGAACCTCGGGGTGCTCGTGGTCAAGGGCTCTCCTCGCGGTTGTTCGGGGCGGGCGCCGTGGACTCGCGCACGAGCAGGCGGCGACCGCTGACGGTCTGGGGAGCGGCGTCCTCGCCGCGGACGAGCTTCTCGAGCAGGGCGACGGCGGCGCGGGCGCTCTCCTCGACGGGTGCGTCGAAGGCGGTCAGGCGGGGGCGGACGATCGTGGACACCCAGGAGTCCTCCCAGGCGATCACCGAGAGCTGCTCGGGGACGCGGACGCCGACCTCGGGGGCGTGCGCGACGATCTCGGCGGCGACGGTCTCGCTGTCCACGATGATCGCCGTCGACTCCCCCAGCCTGCCCAGCAGGTCCGCCACCGGGTCCTCGGCGCCCTTGTCCCACGCCGCGACCCCGGCCCGCACGCCGCGCTCCAGGGCGGCCTCGCGGAAGCGCTCGTCCCTGGCCCCGGTGTGGGCGAGGCCGGGGGCGTCGGTGACGCGGGTGACGCTGCGGTGGCCGAGCCCGGCGAGGTGGTCGAGCGCCTCGGCGAACGCGGTGCCGTCACCCACGGTGACCGAGGTGACCGGTCCGGGGACGGGCGCGCCGAGCAGGGCGGCGGGGGCGCCGAGCTGCTCGACCAGCGCGAGCCTGGGGTCGTCGTCGCGCACGTCGACCAGCAGGAACGCGTGGACCCGCCGCTCGCGCCACCACTGCCGGTAGAGCTGCTCCTCGTCCTC
>NZ_JBQGCX010000142.1:0-3359 GCF_052038725.1 Actinosynnema sp. | reverse complement strand
GGCAGGTCCGCCCCGGCTCGCCGACCTCGCCGGCCTCGCCGACCTCACCGGCCTCGCCGACCTCGCCGACCGACCCCGACGCCCCGGGTGGCGTTCGTCGCAGTTGACCCCCGCACCCGCACCCCCTCACTACCCTCGGTGGAGTCGTCCGGTACCCCCCAACGGGACTGGAACGTCCTGAAGGAGCAACGTCGCATGGACGCGACCCCCCGCCCCGCGCGCCTTGCCGCGGGCGTCATCTCGGCAGGCCGGGTGGGCTCGGTGCTCGGCGCCGCCCTCACCAGGGCCGGTCACACCGTCACCGCGGTCTCCGCCGTCTCGGCCGCCTCCCTGCGCAGGGCCGACGCCCTGCTCCCCGACGTCCCCGTGCTGCCCCCGCCCGACGTGGCCGCGGGCGCCGACCTGGTCCTGCTCGCCGTCCCCGACGACGAGCTGCCCGGACTGGTCAGGGGCCTGGTGGCCACCGGCTCGCTGCGCGCCGGCCAGATCGTGGTGCACGTCAGCGGCGCCCAGGGCGTCGCCGCGCTCGCCCCCGCCGCCGAGGTGGGCGCGCTGTGCCTGGCGCTGCACCCCGCCATGACCTTCACCGGCCGCCCCGAGGACGTCGACCGGGTCCGCGCCTGCACCTTCGGGGTCACCGCCGCCGACGGCGACGACATCGCCTGGAGCGTCGGCGAGGCCCTCGTCGTGGAGATCGGCGCCGAGGCCGTCCGGGTCCCCGAGTCCGCCCGCCCGCTCTACCACGCCGCCCTCACCCACGGCGCGAACCACCTGATGACCCTGGTCGCCGACTGCGCCGAGGCGCTGCGCGGCGCGGGCGTCGCCAACCCCGAGCGGGTCCTCGCGCCCCTCCTCGGGGCCGCGCTCGACAACGCCCTGCGGCACGGCGACCGCGCCCTCACCGGCCCCGTCGCCAGGGGTGACACCGGCACCGTCGCCAAGCACCTCGCCGTGCTGGCCGACCGCGCCCCCGGAACCCTGGACGCGTACCGCGCGCTCGCCAGGCGCACCGCAGACCGGGCCGAGTCCGCCGGGCTGCTCCCGGCCGACCGCGCCACCGACGTCCGCACCACCCTCGACGAGGACTGACCGATGACGAAGCCGCTGACCAAGGACGACTACACCCCCGGCGGGGTGACCGTGCACCGCGACCCCGAGCGGCTGCGCCGCGTCACCAGGGCGCTGCGCTCGGCGGGCCGCAACATCGCGCTCGTGCCCACCATGGGCGCGCTGCACGAGGGCCACCGCAGGCTCATCCGCGAGGCCCACGTCCTGCAGAACACCGTCGTGGTGGTGTCGGTGTTCGTGAACCCGACCCAGTTCGGCGAGGCCGCCGACCTGGAGCGCTACCCGCGCGACCTGGACGCCGACGTGGAGGTGTGCCGCCAGGAGCGCGCGCCGCTGGTGTTCGCCCCCGAGGTCGCCACCATGTACCCGGCGGGCAGCCAGGTGACCCTCGACCCCGGCCCGCTCGGCTCCGAGCTGGAGGGCGCCAGCAGGCCCGGCCACTTCGCGGGCGTGCTCACCGTCGTGTCGAAGCTGTTCAACATCGTGCAGCCCGACTACGCCCTGTTCGGCGAGAAGGACTACCAGCAGCTCTGCCTGATCGGGCGGATGGCCACCGACCTGAACGTGCCGACCGCCGTCGTCGGCGTGCCGACCGTGCGCGAGTCGGACGGGCTCGCCCTGTCCTCCCGCAACCGCTTCCTGTCCGAGTCCGAGCGGGAGAGCGCCACCGCGCTGTCCGCCGCGCTCGTCGCAGGCTCGCACGTGAGCGCGCAGGGCCCGGAGGCCGTGCTGTCCACCGCCCGCGCGACGCTCGACGCCGTGCCCGGCCTCGACCTGGACTACCTGGAGCTGCGCGCTCCCGACCTCGGGCCCGCGCCCGAGAACGGCGACGCCCGCCTGCTGGTGGCGGCCCGCGTCGGGTCGACCAGGCTGATCGACAACGTCCCCGTGCTGCTCGGCGCGGGCGACGAGTAGGGAGGAGCGCCGCCATGTTCCGCACGATGCTCAAGTCGAAGATCCACCGGGCCACCGTCACCCAGGCCGACCTGCACTACGTCGGCTCGGTCACCGTGGACGAGGACCTCATGGACGCCGCCGACCTGCTGGCGGGCGAGCAGGTCGCGATCGTGGACGTCACCAACGGGGCCCGCCTGGAGACCTACGTCATCCCCGGCGAGCGCGGCTCCGGCGTCATCGGCATCAACGGCGCCGCCGCGCACCTGGTGCACCCCGGCGACCTGGTCATCCTCATCGCCTACGGGTCCATGGACGACGCCGAGGCCCGCTCCTACCGGCCGCGCGTGGTGTTCGTCGACGCCGACAACAAGGTCGTGGAGCTGGGCTCGGACGCCGCGCGCGCCCCGGAGGGCTCCGGGCTGCTCAGCGGCGCGGTGACCGCGCAGGCGCTCGCCGAGACGGCCGACGCCGCCGCGCTCGACGCGCTCATCCAGAACCAGTAGGGGGAACACGGTGCTGCTCGTCATCGACGTCGGCAACACGAACATCGTCCTGGGCCTGTACGACGGCACCGGGGACTCCGCCGCGCTCGTGCACAGCTGGCGGATGCGCACCGACGCCAGGATGACCGCCGACGAGCTGGCGCTGACCATGCGCGGCCTGCTCGGCGAGTACGCGGACAAGATCACCGGCATCTCGGCGCTGTCCACCGTGCCCGCGGTGCTGCGCGAGCTGCGCGTGATGCTCGGCCGCTACTACGCCCAGGTGCCGAAGGTGCTGGTCGAGCCGGGCGTGCGCACCGGCGTCCCGCTGCTGGTGGACAACCCGAAGGAGGTCGGCTCCGACCGGGTCATCAACACGATGGCCGCGCACCACCTGCACAGCACCGCGTGCGTCGTGGTCGACTTCGGCACGTCCACCAACCTGGACGTCATCTCCGCCAAGGGCGAGTTCCTCGGCGGCGCGCTGGCGCCCGGCATCGAGATCTCGGTGGACGCGCTGGCCGCCCGCGCCGCGCAGCTGCACAAGGTCGAGCTGGTCCGGCCGCGCTCGGTGATCGGCAAGAACACCGTCGAGTGCCTCCAGTCCGGCATCGTCTACGGCTTCGTCGGCCAGGTCGACGGGCTGGTGCGGCGGATCGTGGAGGAGCTGGCCACCGTCGACCCCGGCCCGGTGACCGTGCTGGCCACCGGTGGCCTCGCGCCGCTGGTGGTGTCCGAGTCGACCGCGATCCAGATCCACGCGCCCGACCTGACCCTGCTGGGCCTGCGCCTGGTGTTCGAGCGCAACATGCGCTGACCCCGGCCCCGCGAACGGCCGCCGCCCCCCCGCCCCCCCCCCGGCCCCGGGGCGGCGGCCCCCCCGGCGCCCCCCCGGGCCGCGGGCCCATCCCC
>NZ_JBQGCX010000141.1:0-1818 GCF_052038725.1 Actinosynnema sp. | reverse complement strand
CGAGGTCTCGGTGTCGTGGATGACGATGTAGTCGATCGACAGGTCGTTGGGGCGGTTCGCCTGGTCGTGGTTGCCGTACGCGCCGGGGTCGCTCGGGTCGTGGTTCTCGTACGGCGCGGGCACCCACTCGCAGCCGAGCCGGGCGGGGCACTCGGCGCCCGCGCGCGGTTGCGGCAGGCCGAGCGCGTCGAGCGCGGCGGTGTCCGGGCGGACGTCGGGGTGCGCGGCCAGGGTGGTGGTGTCGCCGGTGTCGGTGACGCGGGTGGCCCCGTCGCGGACGACCTCGTAGACGTCGTCGGCGAAGCGGCGGGCGGTGGCGTCGTCGTCGGCGCCGCTGTAGCGGGCGACAGCGGCGTACCAGGAGCCGAGGTCCTCGCCCGCGTCGCCGCGCAGCGAGGCGAGCAGGGCCGCGCCACCCCGGATGTTCTCCCGCCGGTCGGCTCGCAGCCGGGCGGGGTCCTGGTCGGTCAGCTCGGCGGCCCGCGCCAGGGTGCCGGGGCGCCCGGCGGCGGGGTCGGCGTGGCCGTCGACGCCCAGCGGCCGGGACGGGTCGCCCCTGGGGTCCTCGGTGTCGTGGTGCTCCCCCGGTTCGACGGGGACGGCGTCGGTGAGGTGCATCGGCCCGTAGCCGCCCGCGCGGCTGGGCGAACCCGCGTGCGAGTCCCAGCGGGAGTCCAGGTAGGCGACGCCGAGGAGCACCGGCTCCGGGACCCCGAACTCGCGCGCGGCCTCGGCGTAGTCGGCGTTGCCCGACGCGGCGAAAGCGTTGCCGGGCGCGGTGACCAGGCCGGTGACGAGCAGTGTTGCGGCTAACGCGGCGGTGGCCGGTCGCATGGTCGTCCTCCGTTCTCGGATCGCCAAGCTTCCACCCCGCGCCCACCGTGTGTAAACAGGCTTCACCTGCGGGTCACCGGCGCGTCGTCGAATGCGGCAAAAGAAATTCACCACATATACGACATTGTGGGGTATTCCTCACAAGCGCGCGCTGTTACCCATTGAGAGGTCCCCTGCTTCCCTCCTCACCGGAGAGGCCACCCCCATGCGCGCACCTCGGGCCCTGATCCCCGTTCTGCTGGCGCTGCTGGCGAGCACGCTGCTCGCCGCGCCCGCCCAAGCCGCCGCGGGCAAGTACGTCGCGCTCGGCGACTCGTACACCACCGGTCCCGGCACACGCACCTACGACAACCCCAACGACCCCTGCCGCCGCGGCCCGCTGTCCTACCCCCGGCTGTGGGCGGCGGCCAACCCCGGCACCGCGTTCGTGGAGGCCGCCTGCTCCGGCGCGGAGGTCCCGGAGGTGCTGGCGAACCAGGTGCCGCTGCTGACCCCGGACACCACGCTGGTGAGCGTGCAGGTGGGCGGCAACGACATCGGGTTCACCGACGTGCTGGTGACCTGCATCCTCACCCTGGACGACCGGGACTGCGTGAACCGGGTCGAGCAGGCCAAGCAGGTCGCCACCACGACCATGTCGGCGAACCTGACCCGGCTTTACGCGGCGGTGCGCGCGGCGGCGCCGTCGGCGAGGGTCGTGGTGGTCGGCTACCCGAGGCTGTACACGATCGGCGGCAACTGCGGGATCTTCGGGCTCAGCGACACCGAGCGCGCTTCGCTGAACTCGGCCGCCGACACGCTCGCGACGGTGATCTCGGCGCGGGCGGCGGAGGCCGGGTTCGCGTTCCTGGACGCGCGGCCGGTGTTCAACGCGCACACCCTGTGCTCCACCGGGACGAAGTGGGTGACCAGCCTGGAGTGGGACAAGATCAACGAGTCGTACCACCCGAACCCGGCCGGTCACCGCGACGGCTACCTGCCCGC
>NZ_JBQGCX010000140.1:0-2375 GCF_052038725.1 Actinosynnema sp. | reverse complement strand
ACCACGGCGATGATCAGCAGTTCAGGCACTCCGAGATTGGGCATGGTGTTCCTCCTGTCGGCCCCGGTTCCTCGATCGTAGCCGGGGTTCGCCCTGACGGGCCTTGTCCGGACGCCGCTGCCGGAAGGCCACCCCGAGCGCGGCCAGGCGCGCCCGCAGGAAGCCGACCCGATCGCCGACCCTGTCGCTCATCAGAGTGCTTGCCGCGCGTGCGCGGCGCAACGACCGGGTGACCTTGAGCACGGCCACCACCAGGATGACCAGCCCGAGCAGCACCAGTGCTAGGGACGGCAAGTACGGCACACCGTCAACCGTATAGGCAAGCGGTTCACCGGAGTTGATCCGCCCGGTCCAACGCGGCCCTGGCCTGCCTCGCCACCGCCTCGACCAGCTCGGCGGGCTCCTCCGCGCGCACCTCGCCGCCCTGGCCCAGCACGAGCCGGACCATCCAGGCGGTGTCGGTGTAGCGCATCAGCACGCGGGCGCGGCCGTCCGGCAGCTCGACCAAGGCCTCGGTCGGGTAGTACTCGGCGAACCAGCGGGCGTCCGGCTCCAGCACGAGCACGGCGGCGCGCTGGTCCGGGTCGGGCTGGAACAGGCCCTCGGAGGTGTCGGTGGGCACGGCGTGCGGCGGCGGGCTGGCAGGCTCGTCGAGCACCTCGACGGCGTCGACCCGGTCGATCCGGAACAGCCGCACCCCGTCGGCGGCCCGGCACCAGGCCTCCAGGTAGCTGCGGCCCTCGACCAGCAGCATCCGCATCGGGTCGACGACCCGGTCGGTGATCTCGTCGCGGGACGGCGTGTAGTAGCGCAGCGCGAGCGCGCGGCGGGCCCGCACGCCCTCGGCGATGGCGTCGCGCACGCGCGCCGTCTCCGGGCCCTCGCGCACGGCGAGGCCGACCGCGACGCCCGAGGGCTGGGCCTGGCCGACGGCGGACTCGACCTTGGCGACGGCGCGCTCGACGGCGGCCTTGTCCGCGACGCCGGGCGTGTCGGCGAGCGCGCGCAGCGCCACCAGCAGCGACGTGGCCTCGGCGGCGGTCAGGCGCAGCGGGCGGCTCATGCCCGCGTCGAACGTGACGGTGACCGTCTCGCCCTCGAACGACAGGTCGATCAGGTCGCCGGGGCCGTAGCCGGGGAGGCCGCACATCCAGAGCAGCTCCAGGTCCTTGCGCAGCTGCTTGGGGGTGACCTGGAAGTCGGCGGCGGCCTCGTCGATCGGGATGCCGGGGCGGGCCAGCAGGTACGGGACCAGCGCGAGCAGCCTCGGCAGCCGGTCGTTCGCCGAGGTCACACGACCACCCCCGTCCCGCGCAGCGCGCCGAGCAGGCGCTCCCGCACGCTCTTGGCCAGCACCTCGGGCTCCAGCACGACGGCGTCGGGGCCGAAGCCCGCGATCCAGCCCGCGGCCGAGTCCGGGAAGTTCAGCTCGATCTCCAGCAGGTCGCCGGGCACGCCCGCGAGCTCGCGCTCCCCCACGACGCGCGCGCGGCGGCGCAGGCCGTGGCCGCGGCCCTTGGCGACCCACAGCTTCGCGGGCGCGGGCGGCTGCGGGGAGGGCTGGGTGCGGGCGACGAACCCGAGCAGGTCGACGTCGTCGGGCCTGGTCACGGCGCCGGGCTTGCCGAGGGTGCGCACGTCGCCGACGATCCGGGACAGCCGGAAGCAGCGGGTCGCGGCACGGTCGCGGTCGTGGCCCACCACATACCACCTACCCCGCCAGCAGACCACGCCCCACGGCTCGACGGTGCGGGTGCGCACCTCGACCGGGCTGGGGCGGCGGTAGTCGAACTCGACCACGCGGCCGGTCTGCGAGGCGGCGAGCAGCGGCGGGAACGCCGGTTCGGTCGCGCGGACCCTCGGCTCGACCGGCACGTGCACGTCCTGGTCCACGTCGACGCCCGCCGCGCGCAGCTTCAGCAGCGCGCCGTGGGCGGCGCCGGTGAGCTGCGGGGAGTCCCAGAGGCGGCCCGCGAGCGCGACGGCGGCGGCCTCGTCGGGCTCGAGGTCGATGTCGCCGAGCTCGTAGTCGCGGCGGGCGATGCGGTAGCCGTCGACGGAGTCGAAGGCGCCGCTGCGCCCGGTCTCCAGGGGGACGCCCAGGTCGCGGAGCTCGGACTTGTCGCGCTCGAACATGCGGAAGAACGCCTCGTCCGTCGCGGCGTCGGTGTATCCGGGGACGATGGCGCGAATGCGCGCGGCGGTCAGGTACTGGCGAGTGGAGAGCAGGCACAGGACCAGGTTGACGAGCCGCTCAGCACGTGCGGTGGCCACGACGGAACCCTAACCCCGCCGGGGGGTTGGGTGACCGGCATCCCTGGTGGTTTCCTGGGCGACCGGTCCGTTGGGTTGGGTTTTTGCTGGTCAGGGCGGGT
>NZ_JBQGCX010000139.1:0-1631 GCF_052038725.1 Actinosynnema sp. | reverse complement strand
GGTGGCCGGGCTCGCGGCGGCGCACGCGTTGGGGCGGGGCGGGTTTCGGGTGCTCGTGCTGGACAAGCAGCGCGAGGTGCGGCCCATCGCCAAGGGCGAGCTGCTGCAACCCGGCGCGATCACCGTCCTGCAGGGCTGGGGCGTGGTGGACGCGCTGGTGGCCGACGGGGCGCTGCGGGTGCCCGCGCTCGTCGCGCGCGACCGGGAGGGCGCGGCGCTGCTGACCATGGACTACCGGACGCTGCTGGACGCGGAGCGGCCGTGGCTGCTGGTGCACGACTACCACGTGATCCTCGGCGCGCTGGCCCGCGCGCTGCCCGCGACGGTGGAGGTTCGGCGGGGCGCGGTGGTGCGGGAGCTGTTGCGGGACAGCGGGGGCAGGGCGCGCGGCGTGCGGCTGGACAGCGGCGACGTCACCGCGGCGCTCGTGGTCGCGGCGGACGGGTTGTCCTCGCGGCTGCGCAAGGACGCGGGCATCGAGCTGGCGCGCACCGAGTACCCGCACCGGCTGGCCGCGTTCGACCTGGCCGACCAGCCGGTGGGCGAGGACGTGTCCACCTACGCCACCCCGCGCGGGCTGGCCATGAGCTACTCCCTGCCGGGCGACCGGGCCCGGTTGTACGTGCAGGTCTCGGCCGACGAGCTGCGCGGCGTGGACCGGGAGAAGGCGTCGGACTGGGTGGACGGGTTCGTCCGGCAGGTGCCCGCGTTCGCCGGGAAGCGCGCCGACGTGCTGCGGGCGTGGAACGGCAAGCAGGTGCTGCCGGTGGGCCGCTCGCTCACGGAGTCGTTGTCCGGCAAGGGGATCGTGCTGCTCGGGGAGAGCGCGCACGCGGTGCACCCGGCGGCGGGCCAGGGCATGAACAGCTCGATCGTCAACGCGGCCAGGCTCGCGGACCGGGTGGCCGCGCTGGAGGGCGACCTGGCGCCGGGCAGGCTCGACCCGGTGCTCGCGGCGTGGAGCGACGAGCGCAGGCGGGCGCTGGTGCACGTGGCCACGACCAGCCACAGCGCCACCCGGATGATCACCGACCTGTCGCCGTTCGGGCGGGCGCTGGGGCGGCGGGCGCTGCGCAAGACCGGCGGCAACCGGCGGCTGACCTACACGATCATGCACAACATGTCCGGGCTCGGGCAGCACCCGCTGCGCCCGCTGGACCGGCTGCACCAGCTCGGCGTGCTGCCCGACCCGAGGGGCGGGCAGCTGCCGGGCTGGGCGCGCCGGTGACGCGGGCGCTAGCGGCGGCACTCCACCACGAGCAGGCCGCCGTCCCAGCGGCGCGGAGCGGCGGAGGCGAACCCGGCGCGCTCGGCCAGGACCGTGAAGTCCTCCACCGAGCGCTCCCGGCCGCCCAGCAGCGCCAGGGACTGGAGGTCGAAGGAGGAGTTGTTCTTGGCGTGCTCCGCGCCCGCCAGCACCTCCACCACGAGCACGCGGCCGTCGCCGACCACCTCGGCGGCGCGGGCGAGGATGCGCTGGGCGTCCTCGTCCGGCCAGTCGGTGAGCACGCGGGAGATCACGTAGGTGTCGTACCCGGCGGGCAGCGGGTCGAAGAAGCTGCCGGGCACGAACTCCGCCCGGTCGGCCAGGCCCGCCGCGCGCAGCGCCTCGACGGCCTCCGGCTCGACGG
>NZ_JBQGCX010000138.1:0-2569 GCF_052038725.1 Actinosynnema sp. | reverse complement strand
CGGGCGCGAACGCCCGACCCCGCCCCGGTGCCGTCACTCACTCGCCGCTGAACTCGGTGAGCAGCGCCTTGCGCTGGCGGTCGCCCAGGCCCCGCAGGCGGCGGCTCGGCGCGATCTCCAGCCGCTCCATGATCTGCTGGGCGCGCACCTTGCCGACGCCGGGCAGCGCCTCCAGGAGCGCCGACACCTTCATCTTGCCCAGGACCTCGTCGCTCTCAGCAGCCTTCAGCACGTCCTTCAGGGTCGTGCCGCCACGCTTGAGGCGCTCCTTGAGCTCAGCGCGAGCGCGACGAGCGGCAGCAGCCTTCTCCAGCGCTGCGGCCCGCTGCTCCTCGGTAAGCTGGGGAAGGGCCACGATTTCCTCCGTGGTGTGGGAATTTCAATTCTGGATCTGCGTCGCGACCGTACCGAGCGCAATTGCCTGGGTACAACACGGGTCTGTTACCACCCAGTCAGGTAAATCTTCAGCGTTCGGCGGTTGCGGCGGGTGGTAGTAGTACCAACACCCTCCGGAAGAGCCTTCACCGCCACCGGCAATCCCGTGCGCAACACCTGTGTGGTATGCGCCCGTCGGCGGTGCTCCCAACCGGTGGCCGTGACCGTACCAGGCCCCGTTTTCGCAGGTGAGCGGACCACGCTAACCGGGCCGGGATTTGATCGTGATCACACCGTGAACGAGTCCAGGACCCGGCGCGTCGCACCCCGCAGATCGGACACCGAGGGGCCGTGCCTCAGCACGTCCCGAGAGGTCGTGGGGAGCACCCCGCGCAGCTCGTCGCCGAAGAGTTTCCGCAGGTCAGCGACGGTAGCGCCCTGGGCGCCGAAGCCCGGCGCGAGCACCGGGCCGTTGAGCCCCGACAGGTCGACCCCCAACTCGTGGACGGTCGCCCCGACCACCAACCCGACGTCGCCGAGCGGCGACGCGCCCGCGTTGCGCGCGCCCGCCGCGTCGACCACGGCCTGCGCGACCGCGACCCCGTCCTCGCCCCGCGCGCGCTGCACGGAGGCGCCCTCGGGGTTGGAGGTGAGGGCGAGCACGAACACGCCCCGCCCGGACTCCTCGGCGGCGGCGAGCGCCGGTTCGAGCGCGCCGAACCCGAGGTAGGGCGACAGCGTGACCGCGTCGCCCGCCAGCGGGGAGCCCTCGGTCAGGTAGGCCGCCGCGTAGGCGGCCATGGTGGACCCGATGTCACCCCGCTTGGCGTCGACCAGCACGAGGGCGCCCGCCGACCGCAGATCGGCGATCACGCGCTCCAGCACGGCCACGCCCCGCGACCCGTGGGCCTCGAAGAAGGCCGACTGGGGCTTCACCACGGCCGCCTCGGCCCCGAGGGCCTCGACGCAGGTCAGGGCGAAGCGCTCCAGCCCGGAGGCGTCCTGGGGGAGCCTCCAGGACGCCAGCAGGCCGGGGTGCGGGTCGATGCCGACGCACAGGGGTCCCCGCTCGGAGACCACCCGCGCCAGCCGCTCGCCGAACCTCACGCCTGCCCCCTCAGCGCCGCCTGGAGCGCCTGGAGGGGCCGCACGCCGATGTCACCGCGGATCGCGGCCTCGATGCCGTGCACGGCCGCCGCCGCGCCCTGGATCGTGGTCACGCACGGGATGTCCCTGGCCACGGCCGCGGTGCGGATCTCGTAGCCGTCCACGCGGGGCCCGCTGTTGCCGTACGGGGTGTTGATGATCATGTCGACGCCGCCGCCCAGGATCAGGTCGACGACGTTCTCCTCGCCCTCGAAGTGCTTGCGCACGACGGTGCAGGGGATGCCGTTGCGGCGCAGCACCTCGGCGGTCCCGGCCGTGGCCAGCACCTCGAAGCCCAGGTCGGCGAGCCGCTTGACCGGGAAGATCATGGCCCGCTGGTCCCGGTTGGCCACCGACACGAACACCTTGCCCGAGGTGGGCAGGGAGCCGTAGGAGGCGGTCTGGGACTTGGCGAACGCGGTCCCGAAGGACACGTCGATGCCCATGACCTCGCCGGTCGACTTCATCTCCGGGCCGAGCAGCGAGTCCACGCCCTTGCCCTCGGGGGTGCGGAACCGGTGGAACGGCAGGACCGCCTCCTTGACCGCCACGGGGGCGTGCGGGGGCAGCTTGGCCCCGTCGCCCTCGGCCGGGAGCAGGCCCTCGGCCCGCAGCTCGGCCACGGTCGCGCCCAGCATGATCCGGGCCGCCGCCTTGGCCAGCGGCACCGCCGTCGCCTTGGACACGAACGGCACGGTGCGGCTGGCGCGCGGGTTGGCCTCCAGCACGTACAGCACGTCGTCCTTGAGCGCGTACTGCACGTTCAGCAGGCCGCGCACCCCGATGCCCTCGGCGATGGCCAGCGTGGAGCGGCGCACCGCGTCCACGTCGGTCTCGCCCAGGGTGATCGGCGGCAGCGCGCACGCCGAGTCGCCGGAGTGCACCCCGGCCTCCTCGATGTGCTCCATGACGCCGGCGATGAACACCTCGTGGCCGTCGTAGAGCGCGACTACGTCGATCTCGATGGCGTCGTCGAGGATCGGGTCGTCCAGCACCGGGCGCTCCGGGGTGATCTGGGTGGCGCGCTCGATGTAGCCGCGCAGCGTGT
>NZ_JBQGCX010000137.1:0-2194 GCF_052038725.1 Actinosynnema sp. | reverse complement strand
TCCCCCACCACCTCCGGCCGCACGAACGCGCCCGACGCGATCACCTGCGCGTTCACGTGCGGCACCCCGGCCCGCTCGGCCGCGACGACGCCGCCGAAGTCGACCTCCTCGCACACCACCACGTCCGGCCGCCACGCCCCGAGCAGCTCGAGGCACAGCGGCGCCCGCCGACCCGCCTCGCGCCGCGCGAACCCCTCGCGCAGGTCCCGGTCCTCGCGCGCCCGGTCCGGCGCGAGCAGCGGCGTCCTGGGCGGCGCGGCGGTGCTCCCACCGAGGTCGAACGCCTCGAACCCGGCCGCCTCGACCGCCCGCCGCTGGACCGAGGAGCAGCCGAACGCGACCACGTGACCGGCGGCGCGGACGGCCTCCGCGGCAGGCACGAGCGGGAGGACGTGGCCCAGGCCGCCGACGGAGGTGAACAGCACGCGCACCCGCGCCAGGGTAGGCGGTCAGGCCGCGAGCACCACCCGGTCGGTCGCGGGCTCGCGGACGCGGCCGGCGGTCCACAGGTTCGCCATCGCCACCACGACCGCCATCGACCCGAGCACGTGCACCACCACCAGCACGGCGGGCACCCCGGTGAGGTACTGCGCGAACCCGACCGCGCCCTGCAGCAGCACCGCCACCAGCAGCACCAGGTACGGCTTGCGCACCCCGGCCCCGCGCAACGCCCACCCGAGCGCCGCCAGCACCGCGAGGAACACGTACAGCAGGACCGAGTGCGCCTGGGCGAGCGTCTTGACGGGCGCGTCGAACCGGGCCACGTCGGCGTCGCCCGCGTGCGGACCGGCTCCGGTGACCATCGTGCCGACGACCATCAGCGCGGCCAGCACCACCACCGCCGCGACCAGCAGCCGCTGCGCGAGCGCCCCGGCGATCGGCCGCGCCGGGCCGTCCTCCTCGTCCAGGGAGCGCCAGAGCAGCACCGCGTACCAGGCGAGCACCGGCGAGACGACGAAGTGGAAGGCGACGGTCCACCAGAGCAGCCCGAGGTTGACCGTGATGCCGCCGATCACCGCCTGCGCGAACACCCCGCCGGTCATGACGGCGGACAGCAGCAGCACGCGGGTGCGCAGCGGCCTCGACCACCAGGCGGCGAGCAGGCAGAGCACGCCGATGACGCCGACCACGACGGCGAGCAGCCGGTTGCCGTACTCGATCCACTGGGTGAGCATCGCCAGCTCGGGGTGCTCGACGGGCACGAGGCTGCCGGGCAGGCAGTGCGGCCACTCGGTGCAGCCGAGCCCGGAGCCGGTCACCCGCACGGTGGACCCGGTGCCCGCGATGACGACGTTGGCGACGACGGCCGCGATCGCGAGGCCGCGGTGGGACCGGACGATCCGCTGCTTCCAGGTGGGCTGCACGACGGGCAACCTACGTGATCGCGGACGATAACGGACAAATGGGGTCCACGGGCGTTGACTTCGTTCCACACTGAAGGAATAGATGGAATCAAGCGCGGACGGGCGGGCCTGGGCCGAACAGGTGAACCGAGGGCGGGCCCCTCAAGGGATCGCGATCGAGCGCCGATGAACCGGTCAGCGCTTGAGCGCGTCGAAGTGCGGCTTGAGCGCCGGGTAGTAGTCCTCGAACGACGGGACCTCCGCGCCCTCGCGCGCCGCGACCAGCAGGTCCAGGTAGTACTCCCACCCCGGCCCGATCTCGCCGATCCCGCTGTCGTCCCCCAGGTGGTGGACCAGCCGCAGCTCGGTCTCCCCCGCCTCGCCGGGCACGACCAGCAGCTCGATCGGCCACGTCGCCCCGGTGCCCAGCATGGTCAGCACGAGCCTGCCCGGCGCCTCGCAGGCCTCCACCTTCAGGTCGCACGTCGGCCGCCCGTCCTCGAACTCCAGCCGCACCCGCACCGTCCCGCCCGCTCGGCCCTCGCCCTCCCACGGGCCGAACCAGCGGGCCGTCCGGTCGGACTCGGTGAGGGACGCCCACACGTCCTCGGCGTCCGCGCGGAACGTCCGGGTCAGCACGAGGTCGACGCCGCCCGGCGTCTCGGCGAGCGTTCCGGTGGCGGTCGGGGGCATGGTGCTCCTGGCCACGGGGGGGGTGCACGAGGGGGCCACGAGCCGGTCGCGACCAGCAGGGTAACCAGAGCGGTCGCGGGGGTGTGGGAGGGCGCGCGGGGCTAGTCGGCCGCCGCGAAGTCCCGGCCCCGCTCCGGCTGGCCGCCCGCGCGCAGCTC
>NZ_JBQGCX010000136.1:0-2523 GCF_052038725.1 Actinosynnema sp. | reverse complement strand
CGCGGCGATCGGGCTGTTCCTGCCGCGCGTCGCCCCGGTGGTCGTGGTGGTGCCGGTGGCGCTGGTCGCGGTGCTGCTCGGGCCGGGCGCGTACTCGGTCGCCACGGCCGCGACCCCGCACTCCGGCGCGATCCCCTCGGCGGGACCGGCGGGCGCCGGGATGGGCGGGATGCCCGGCGGTGGTGGACCGGGCGGGGGCTTCGGCGGTCAGGGCGACGGCGGCAGGGGCGCCTGGCAGGGCACGACCGGCGGGCAGGGCAACCAGGGCAACGCGGGCCAGGGCGACGGGGGCGCCCGGCAGGGCGGCACGGGCACGGGCGGCGGCATGGGCGGTCTGCTCAACGCGCCCACCCCCGGCGCAGGGGTGACGGCGCTGCTCCAGGAGGACGCCGCGAGCTACGACTGGCCCGCCGCCGTCATCGGCTCCAACAACGCCGCCGGCTACCAGCTCGCCGCAGGCGTCCCGGTCATGGCACTGGGCGGCTTCAACGGCACCGACCCGGCCCCCACACTGGAGCAGTTCCAGCAGCACGTGGCGGACGGCCGGGTGCACTACCTGATCGCCGCGCAGATGATGCAGGGCGAGTCCGGCAGCGACGACGCGCACCGCATCGGCGAGTGGGTCGCCGCGAACTTCACCGCCACCACCGTCGACGGCGCCACCGTCTACGACCTCACAGCGCGGGCACAGCCGTGACCAACCCGCCGCCCAGCCACGGGCCCGACAGTGGTCCCATGACCCTCCCGACCCCACCGGCGCCCCTCGCGCGCACCGGCACGACCGTGCTCGACGTCGTCGTCCCGGTCTACAACGAGGAGCGCGGCCTCGCCTCCTCGGTGCGCGTGCTGCACGCCAACCTGACCGCCCGGTTCCCGCACAGCTTCCGCATCACGATCGCCGACAACGCCAGCACCGACGCCACCGCCCAGGTCGCGGACCGGTTGGCGCTGGAGTTCGACGAGGTGGTGGCCGTGCACCTGCCGCAGAAGGGGCGAGGCCGGGCGCTGAGCGCGGTCTGGCTGGCCTCGGACGCGCAGGTGCTGGCGTACATGGACGTCGATTTGTCCACGGACCTGGCCGCGCTGCCCCCGCTGGTCGCGCCGCTGATCTCCGGGCACTCGGACATCGCGATCGGCAGCAGGCTGGCGCGCGGGGCCCGCGTGGTGCGCGGACCGAAGCGCGAGTTCATCTCCCGCTGCTACAACCTGATCCTGCGGGCCTCGCTGTCCGCCGGGTTCACCGACGCGCAGTGCGGGTTCAAGGCGATCCGGGCGGACGTGGCGCGCCGCGTCCTGCCGCACGTGCGCGACACCGGCTGGTTCTTCGACACCGAGCTGCTGGTGCTGGCCGAGCGGGCGGGCGCGCGCATCCACGAGGTGCCGGTGGACTGGGTGGACGACCCGGACAGCCGCGTCGACGTCGTCGCGACCGCGCTGGCCGACCTGCGGGGCGTGGCCAGGCTCGGCAAGGGCCTGCTGAGCGGCAGGTTGCCGATCGCGCAGCTGAGCGCCCAGCTCGGCCGCGCGCCGCTGGAGCCCGCGACTCCGGGCGTCCCGCCGGGGTTGCTGCGGCAGCTGGTGCGGTTCGCGGTGGTGGGGGCGGCGAGCACGCTGGCGTACCTGCTGCTGTTCGCGCTGCTGCGGGACGGGATCGGCGCGCAGTGGGCGAACCTGGTGGCGCTGCTGGTGACGGCGGTCGCGAACACCTCGGTGAACCGCCGCTTCACGTTCGGCGTGCGCGGCAGGCGCGGCGCGGGGCGGCACCAGCTGGAGGGGCTGCTGGTGTTCGCGCTGGGTCTGGCGCTCACCAGCGGCGCGCTGGCGCTCGCGCACGGGGTGACCGATCCGAGCGGGCACGCGGAGCTGGTCGCGGTGGTGGGCGGCAACCTGCTGGCGACCGTCGCGCGGTTCCTGCTGCTGCGCAACTGGGTCTTCCGGGGGAACGGGAGGAAAACCGGGAAGGCCGAGCAACCTCGGGCAGGGGTTGGCGCGTCCTGGTTGTGAGTGATCACCCCCGTCCTGACGGGAGACGGGGCGCGGGGTGGTGGCGGCAACGGCGTCGGCCCCGGTGGCCGGAGCGCGCGGGCTTTCGCAGGGACCGCAGCGAACCACACCGGGGCCGGGGCCACTTCATCGGTCAAGAACCGTTGGAGGGCGAGGACCGGTGAGGAGCAAGCGCTTTCTCCGCCAGGAGCGGTGGTCGTGTTCGGGAAACGCGGCCACCGCTTCGCCATTTTCCAGGTGCGGTGGGAAGAACGGGGACGGCGCGGGCGGTGGAGGCACGGGCGGTGGAGGCACGGGCCGCCGACTCGCAGCGGCCGGAGCAGGCGGGGCGGTGGACACCAGGGGCCGGAGCAGTTGTCCGGACCTGTGGTCGCCGCGTCCCGCTATTCGCGGACCGGGGCGGTGGGAAGAACGGGGACGGCACGGGCGGTGGAGGCACGCGCCGCCGACTCGCAGCGGCCGGAGCAGGCGGGGCGGTGGACACCAGGGGCCGGAGCAGTTGCCCGGACCTGTGGTCGC
>NZ_JBQGCX010000135.1:0-4384 GCF_052038725.1 Actinosynnema sp. | reverse complement strand
GTGACACCCGACCCGACGGCGACCCCCACGACCTCCCCACCACCGCCCTCGGGGCCGCCGACGTGAGCGCCGCCGCGCGCCGGTCCGCAGGACCGGGTGCCACCTCCACGACCGCCGCAGGGGCCTCCGAGGGCGCCGCCGGGGCTGCTACCGGGACCAAGTCCGGCGCCACCGCCGCCCCCGACGTCCCCGAGGCCAAGCCCGCCGCCACCGCCACCGCCGCCACCGCAACCACCACCGAGCCCGGCCTGTGGGCCCCCGAGAACCGGGGCCCCGTCACCGGCATGGTCCTGCTGATCACCCTGCTCGCGTTCGAGGCCATGGGCGTCAGCACCGCGATGCCCCGCATGGTCGCCGACCTCGACGGCCAGGCGTTCTACTCGTGGCCGTTCCTCGGGTTCCAGGCCGCCAGCGTCGTCGCGGTCGTGCTGTCCGGCCGGGTCTGCGACCGGATCGGCCCGCGCCTGCCGCTGCTCGTCGGCCCCGCCCTGTTCGTCGTCGGGCTCGCCGTCGCCGGGATCGCCCAGGACATGACCCTGCTCATGGCGGGCAGGGTGCTCCAGGGCCTCGGCGCGGGCGCCCAGATCGTCGCCGTCTACGTCCTGATCGGCCTGGTCTACCCCGAGCGGCTGCGGCCCGCCGTGTTCGGCGCGCTGTCCGCCGCCTGGGTGGTGCCCTCGCTCGTCGGGCCCGCCGTCGCGGGCTGGCTCACCGAGAACCTGAGCTGGCGGTGGGTGTTCCTCGGCCTGGTCCCGCTGGTCGCGGTCGGGTTCGCGCTGGTCCTGCCGGTGCTGCGCGCGCTGCCGCCGCACCGGGGCGAGGAGCCCGCCCGCCGGGGGCTGCCGCTGGCCGCGTTCGGGGCGGGCGGCGGCGTCGCCGGGCTCAGCTGGGCCGCGCAGCACCCCGGCTGGGCCAGCCTCGCGCTCGGCGCCGCCTCGCTGGCCGTGCTGATGCCGTCGCTGCGCGTCCTGCTGCCGAAGGGCACGCTCACCGCCCGGCGCGGTCTGCCCGTCACCATCCTGGCCAGGGGCCTGCTCGCGGGCACGTTCTTCGCCGTCGAGGCGTTCATCCCGCTCACCCTGACCACCGTGCACGGCTACTCGGCCACCGCCGCGGGCATCCCGCTCACGCTCAGCGCCCTCGGCTGGTCCGCCGCGTCCGTGTGGCAGTCCCGCCGCACGGACATCCCGCGCGAGACCCTGGTCCGCTGGGGCTTCACCGTCAGCGCCGTCGGCATCGCGTCCGTGACCCTCATCGCACCGAGCTGGGGACCGGCCTGGCTGACCGCCGTGCTGTGGGGCATCGGGGGCCTCGGCGTCGGCATGGCCATGTCCAGCCTGAGCGTGCTCACCCTCGCCGCGTCCACCGACGCCGACCGGGGCTTCAACTCCTCGGCCCTGCAGGTGAGCGACATGCTCGGTTCGGCCCTGCTGGTCGGCCTCGGCGGCGTCGTGCTCGCCGCCGCGCCGAACCTGACCGCCGCCGTCATCCCCCTGGACCTGCTCATGGCCGCTCTCGCGGTGCTCGGTGCCGTGCTCACCGGACCGCGCTGCCGGGCTACCCTGGACGACTGATGGCCTACTTCGACCACGCCGCCACGACCCCCGTCCTCCCCCAGGCGATCGCGGCGCAGACCGACGCGATGTCCCGCACGGGCAACGCCACCTCGCTGCACACCTCCGGGCGCAGGGCGCGCAGGCTGGTCGAGGAGGCGCGCGAGGACATCGCCGACGCGCTCGGCGCGAAGCCGTCCGAGGTGCTGTTCACCGCGGGCGGCACGGAGAGCGACAACCTGGCCGTCAAGGGCGCCTACTGGGCGCGGCGGCGCGAGGGCCGCAACCGGGTCGTGGCCGGGGCCGTCGAGCACCACGCGGTGCTGGACGCGGTCGACTGGCTGGCCGAGCACGAGGGCGCCGAGGTCACCCTGGTCGAGCCCGACGCGGCCGGGCGGATCACGCCCGACGCGCTGCGGGCGGTGCTGGGCGAGGACGTCGCGCTGGTCACCGCCATGTGGGCGAACAACGAGGTCGGCACGGTCAACCCGGTCGCCGAGCTGTCCGCCGCCGCCGCCGAGTTCGGGGTTCCGCTGCACACCGACGCCGTGCAGGCGGTCGGCGCGGTGCCGGTCTCGTTCGCGGACAGCGGCGCGGGGGCGCTCACGGTCAGCGGGCACAAGATCGGCGCCCCGTACGGGATCGGCGCGCTGCTGCTCGGGCGGCAGGTCGGCGTCACCCCGCTGCTGCACGGCGGCGGGCAGGAGCGGGACGTGCGCTCCGGCACGCTGGACGTGCCCGCGATCGCGGCGTTCGCGGTGGCGGTGCGGCACGCGGTGGAGCGGCGGGAGGCGTCGGCGGCGAGGCTGCGGGCGCTGCGGGACCAGCTGGTCGGCGCGGTGCGCGCGGCGGTGCCGGACGTGATCGTCAACGGCGACCCCGAGGACGGGCTGCCGGGGCACGCGCACCTGACGTTCCCCGGCTGCGAGGGCGACAGCCTGCTGATGCTGCTGGACGCCAGGGGCGTGGAGTGCTCGACCGGCTCGGCCTGCACGGCCGGGGTCGCCCAGCCCAGCCACGTGCTGCTGGCCATGGGCGTCGACCCGGTGCTGGCGCGCGGGTCGCTGCGGTTCACGCTCGGCTGGACGTCGACCGAGGCCGAGGTGCGCGAGCTGGCGGGCGTCATCGGACCGGTCGTGGAGCGGGCCCGCTCGGCGGGCATCGCGGGGATGCGCAGGCACAAGGCGGAGGTGTGACGGGGATGCGGGTGCTCGCGGCGATGAGCGGCGGGGTCGACTCGGCCGTGGCGGCGGCGCGCGCCGTCGAGGCCGGGCACGACGTGACCGGGGTGCACCTGGCGCTGTCGGCGAAGCCGGGGACGCTGCGCACCGGGTCGCGCGGGTGCTGCACGATCGAGGACTCGCACGACGCCCGGCGGGCCGCCGACGTGCTCGGCATCCCGTTCTACGTGTGGGACTTCGCCGAGCGGTTCACCGAGGACGTGGTGGAGGACTTCGTCGCGGAGTACGCGGCGGGGCGCACGCCCAACCCGTGCCTGCGGTGCAACGAGCGGATCAAGTTCGAGGCGCTGCTGGACAAGGCCATCGCGCTCGGGTTCGTCGCGGTGTGCACCGGGCACTACGCGCGGCTCGACGTCGTGGACGGCCTGGTGGAGCTGCGGCGCAGCGCCGACGGGGGCAAGGACCAGTCGTACGTGCTGGCCTCGCTCACCCACGAGCAGCTGGCGCACGCGATGTTCCCGCTCGGCGGGTCGACCAAGGTCGAGGTGCGGGCGGAGGCGGCGCGGCGCGGGCTGTCGGTGGCGGCGAAGCCGGACAGCCACGACATCTGCTTCATCCCGGACGGCGACACGCAGGGGTTCCTGACCAAGCGCCTCGGGCAGCGCGCGGGCGTGCTCGTGGACGACGAGACCGGCGCGGTGCTGGGGCAGCACGTGGGCGTGCACGGGTTCACCGTGGGGCAGCGCAAGGGCCTCGGCATCGACGCGCCCGCCCCGGACGGGCGGCCCCGGTACGTGCTGTCGCTGGAGCCGGTGTCGGGCACGGTCCGGGTGGGGGCGGCGGAGCGGCTGGCCGTGCGCGAGATCGTGGCGGTGCGGCCGGTGTCGCGGGTGGACTGGTCCGGGCCGGTGGAGTGCGTGGCCCAGGTCCGCGCCCACGGCGGCACCGCCCCCGCGATCGCCGAGCTGGTCGGCGAGGAGCTGGTGGTCCACCTGCGCGAGCCGCTGTCGGGCGTGGCGCCGGGGCAGGCGGTGGCGGTCTACCGCGAGGACCCGGAGGGCGGCGACCTGGTGCTGGCCAGCGCGACGATCGAGCGGACCGGGGGCTAGCGGCGGGGTGGTCGCCACGCGGTGCGCCGCGGTGTTCGCGACAAACGCAATGCGTTCGCAATGCACTGCGGGTCGTGTTCCGGGGTGTCAAGGAGGGCCAGTGGTCCGCCGACCACATCGCGCGGCACGACGTGACCCTCGACGAGGTTCGTGAAGCGATCCTCGAACGTCCTCACTGGCAGGAGAAGGGCAAGAACGACACGACCCCGATCTGCGGTCGCGCTCACGCGGGGAGGCACTCGTTCGTGGTGGCGGTCGACGATGGCGGAGAGGCGTTCGTCGTCGACCGCGCGGGACGTGAACCCCGGTGAGAAGCGGACCTTTCAGCGGAAGGCGGTGCGGTGATGGCCGAGCGGGACGAGGTCCTTCCTCGGGCGGTGGAGGAGCTCGAGGAGTTGGCCTCCTACTACGACACCCACGACACCTCCGGTGAGATGGCGAACGGCAGCGGGTCGACCCCCGGCCCATGAAGACCACCTCGCTCCGGTTGCCCGCCGACGTCGTCGACGCGCTCAGGGAGCTCGCGAGGTCCCGAGGTGTC
>NZ_JBQGCX010000134.1:0-3346 GCF_052038725.1 Actinosynnema sp. | reverse complement strand
CCAGGAGGTCGCCGTAGGACTCGGCGGAGTACAGCAGCTCCAGGTCGCGGGCGGGCGCGGACGCGGCCTGCTGCGGCAGGGCGACCAGCAGCGCGGAGAGCAGCCCGAGGCAGGCCGCCGAGGAGGAGAACCTGCTGGCGCGCATGTGACCACTCCGGGGTGTGACGGCGGCGGGACCCGGAGTGCACTATCCGACACCGGCCCCGCTCGCACCGGCCGGAAACCCCGAACGGGTGACCTGGGTGGACGGTCGCGTGATCGTGCGCACCACCCGGCCGGGCACCGGCTCGCCTGAGCCGTCCCGACGGCCCCCTCTGGCAGGATCGGCCCGAGGAGCGGCGCGGTGGTCGCGCCGCGATCCGGAGGGAGAGCCGTGTCCGCCACTGACCGCCGTTGGACCGACCGGGGGCAGGCCATCGGCCACGGTGTCACCTGGCTGGCCAGGTGGAGCACCCGGCTCGCGCTGGTCGCGATCGGCGCGTACCTGCTGGGGCTGCTGATCGGCAAGCTCTGGGTCGTGGTCATGCCGGTGCTGCTCGGACTGCTGATCACCACGGTGCTGTGGCCGCCCGCCCGCTGGCTGCGCGCCAAGGGCCTCCCGCCCGCGCTGGCCGCCTCGATCGTGCTGCTGCTCGGGCTCGGCGTGCTCGGCGGGATGATCGCGCTGATCAGCTCCTCCATCGCGTCCGGGGCCGACGACATCGCCGACAGCGCCACCGAGGCGCTCGGCCAGGCCAGGCAGTGGGTGAGCGGGCCGCCGCTGAACCTGGGCGACGGGCAGTTCGACGGGCTGATCCAGAAGGGCGTGCAGCAGCTCCAGGCGAGCATCGGGTCGATCGCGAACAGCCTGCTCACCGGGGTCGGCACGGTCACCTCCGGCGTGGTCACCGGGCTGGTGGCGCTGCTGCTGGCGTTCTTCTTCGTCAAGGACGGTCCCCGGTTCATCCCGTGGCTGCGCGCGCTGGTCGGCGAGCGCGCGGGCGGCCACCTGGCGGTCGTGCTGGACCGGGTGTGGGGCACGCTCGGCGACTTCATCCGCACCCAGGCCATCGTGAGCCTGTTCGACGCGGTGCTCATCGGGCTCGGCCTGGTGTTCCTCGGGGTGCCGCTGGCCATCCCGCTGGCGGCGCTGACGTTCCTGGGCGGGTTCATCCCGATCGTGGGCGCGTTCATCGCGGGCGCGATGGCGGTGCTGGTGGCGCTGGTGAGCAACGGGTTCACCGCCGCGGTGATCATGCTGGTGGTCGTGGTGGCGGTGCAGCAGATCGAGGGCAACGTGCTCCAGCCGATCCTGCAGTCGCGGAGCCTGAAGCTGCACGCGGCCGTGGTGCTGCTGGCGGTCACGGCGGGCAGCAGCCTGTACGGGATCGCGGGCGCGTTCCTGGCGGTGCCGGTGGTGGCGACCGCGGCGGTGGTGACCAGGTACCTGGGCGAGGTGGTCGACGCCCGGCTCGCGCCCGCCGCCGAGGCCGCGCCGGAGGCCGTCGACCACGAGGTGCCGGTGACGCCGGCGAGGAGCGGGGAAGAACCGGCCTCGGGGAAGTGACGCGGGGGCCGGGTGCGCGGGGCGCGCCCGGCCCTCTCGCTTGCGGCGGTTCCGGGTCTCGGGCGGCGGTTCCGGTGGGGCTCAGAAGTCGCGGACGGCCTCGAACCAGCCCAGCGCGGTGTCCCGGTCGACGCCGCCGATCTCGCCCAGCAGCACGGCGGCCTCCGCGGCGTCCTCGCGCTCCCCGGTCTCCACGCCCGGCAGCTCGCCCACCCGGCGCACGAACCCGGTGACCGCCTCCCGCACGTCGCCGCCCCGTCCGATCGCCTTGGACGCCACCTTGAACGCCTTCGTCGCCGCCGCGCCCGTCCTGGGCGCCCAGCCCGCGAACGGCAGCCCGTACTCCTCCACGAACCACGGCCGCTCCCGCAGCTGCGACACGCCGCTGTGCCCGGTCAGCCGCTGCGCGATCGGGCCGCGCAGCTCGGTGCGCAGCCTGCGGCCCACGGCCGCGTCCACGTTCCACGCCAGGAACGAGGTCAGCTCGGGGAACGAGCGCCGCGGCGGAAGCCCGGACCGGTCCGGGCACAAGCGGATCTGGAGCTGCCGCCGCGGCAGCGCCTCCAGCGCGCCGAGGTTCGCCAGCGAGCCGGACAGGGCGAGCGAGCGCAGGCGCGGGAACTGGAGCAGGCTGCGGCAGTCGAACGGCTCGTCCAGCGGGCCGGTGGACACCATCAGGTGGGTCAGGTCGGCCAGCACCGGCAGCCGGGGCAGCGCGCGGGCGGACGTGGCGGGCAGCGCCAGCGCCAGCTCCGGCAGCGCGCCACCGGCGGCGAGCACGAAGTCGGTGGGCGCGCCCTGCAGCGCGACGCGCGGGCACAGCTCGGCGGGCGCGAGCCGCAGGCGGACGCAGTGCCCGCCGGAGTTGACGGTGAGCGAGCCGAACCGGGAGCCGCTCGCGTCGATCACGACGTCCGAGGCGGCCTCGAAGTGCAGCCCCTCCACCCGGCGCGCGCGGGCCCACTCGAACACCGACAGGTCGTTGCCGCGGTAGTCCACCCAGCGCGGCCACAACCCGCCCGCCGGGGTCTCCAGCCCGTCGAGCGCGGTCCAGTCGACCCGGTCGTCGGGCCCGACCACCAGGTCGACCTTGTCCGAGCCGGGCGGCCCCACCGACAGGCTCCCGACACCGGGCCGCCGCACCAGCACGTGGCTGCCCGGCCCGGTCAGCGACACGGACACCCTGCCGTCACCACTCCCAGCGGAAGTCAACCGCGGTCCCCTCGACGTGTGCGATCCCCTCCTCGGACCCGGCGCGAGCACGGGGCCGCCCGGCACGCGCACCGGGCGGCGGGTGCGGTCCCTGCGAACGAGCGCGCCCCCCGACGACCCATGCGCTCGATTATCACCCTCGGATGCCCCCTTTTGGGGCAGAACGGGATCATATGCAGAAGGAGTTTTCCCCGCAGCCGTGCGGAGAACGCGGTGACCTGGTGTTTTCGCGGTGGATGGGAAAGCGCTTGCCGGGAGGGCTGGGCCGATCGGGGGCGGGTGGGGGTGGGATGGCGACCGGGGGGCGGGTGAAGGCGGGAGCGGGACGCCGCCCCGGTGCCTGGCTCGGCCCGGAGTTCCGGGCGGTGGGAACCTCGCCGGTCAGCGTGACCACGCGCCTGTCCAGCGGCGCAGGCGAGGCCGGGGGTTCCCGGCGGCGGGAATCCCGCTGGCCAGCGTGACCACGCACCTGCCCGGCGACGCAGGCGAGACCGGGGATTCCGGACGGCGGGAATCCCGCTGGCCCGCGTGACCACGCACCTGCCCGGCGACGCAGGCGAGACCGGGGATTCCGGACGGCGGGACTCC
>NZ_JBQGCX010000133.1:0-4719 GCF_052038725.1 Actinosynnema sp. | reverse complement strand
CTGAGCGGGCACGACCGGGCCGCGTCGTGCCGCTACCGGGTCAGCAGGTGCTGCTGATGATCCGGGGCGGGCAGTCCGCGTAGCTCAGGAACAGCTCGACGGCCGAGTCGTTGCGCGAGGTCTGCGCCGCGATGACCGTGTCGCGCGGGTAGAACCCGCTCGTCCCGCCGCCCGAGGACGGGTACATCTCGAACGTGTAGCTCCAGATCTTGTGCGTGCCCCACATCCAGTCGTCGACCGCGCCGTCCGTGATGTACAGGTCGCTGGCCTGCTGCGGGGTGTAGCCGTTGAGCGCGGCCATCTGCCTGCCCAGCGTCGAGAACACCCTGGCCTGCGTGGCGTTCAACCCGGTGTCGGTGTCCGCCGTCGTGTAGCCGTACGGCCACAGGATCAGCTCCGAGTAGGTGTGCCAGTCGATGTTGGCCTTGATCTGCTGCACCCCGCCGACCACGCGGCTGCCCACGAAGTCCCGGATGTTGCGGGTCTCCGGCGCGGAGAACGCCGCCGTGCCCCGGTAGGTCTCCGACGACCCGGAACCGCTGGAGCCGCCGCAGCAGCCCCACTTGTAGCCCCAGTTCCGGTTGGTGTCGGTGCCGGTGGACGTCGAGTTCGGCTGGCGGTTCTTGCGCCACGCCCGCAGCGTGCCCGCCGCGACGTCGTACTCCGCGCCGTCCGGGTTGACGCTCGGCACGATCCAGATCTCCCGCGAGTCGACCAGGGACTTGATCGTGGAGTTCGTGGCGTACCCGTCCGTGTAGCGCTGGATGATGCGCAGGCACATCTCCACCGTCAGGTGCTCACGGGCGTGCTGGTTGCAGGTGAACAGCACCTCCGGCTCGGCCTCGTCGACCGCCGGGTTGTCGCTGATCTTGAGCATCCACTGGTCGCGGCCCTCGTAGGTCTTGCCGATGCTGCGCAGCGAGACCAGGTTCGGGTGGTCGGCGACGGTCTGGTTCAGCTCGGCGACCACCTCCGAGTAGTTGTGGTACCCGGTGTAGCCGGACGGGAAGTCCCTGGTCCCGACCTCGTCGGGCTTCGGGTCGGCGAAGTCGACCCGGCCCAGCGCGGCCAGGTCGGCCTCCGCGTCGCCCAGCGACTTGACCGGCAGGCCGGTCGCGGTGAGCGTGCCGCGCTGGTGGCGCTCGGCGATGACCGTCATGCGGTCGCCGTCCACGCCCAGCACGTCCACGCCGGTGCTCGCGATCCGGGTGCGCTGGTGCGCGTCGGTCGCGGTGATCTCGAACAGCTCCCGCTGGGGGCTCTGCTGCGCGCTCGGCTGCGCGGACCCGGTGTGCAGGGGCACCAGGACCAGGCAGGCTCCGAGCGCCACGGCCGTGAGACCGCGTCGCTTGAAGGACATCTGCTTCCTCCATCATCAGGCAGGGTTGTGCGACGGAGTGCGCCCGACCTCGTTGTCACGCGCACCACGCAGCGTGGCGCTCCCGTCACCCTTCGGAAAGGTCCATTGGACGGCTTCACCGCATGGTGTGAGAGCTGACAATTGACGCACCACGGGCCTGCCACTCGCCCGGATGGTGGACGCCCTACCCTGGTGACATGCTCAACCGCGTCGACCTGCGAGGCCGGGTCCCGTCCGCCGCCGAACTGCGCGCCGCGCTGCCGCGCGCCGAGGTCGACGTGGACGCGGTGCTGCATCAGGTCCGGCCGCTGGTGCAGGACGTGCGGGACCGGGGCGTCGAGGCCGTGCTGGAGCACACCGAGCGCTTCGACGGCGTCCGCCCCGAGCGGGTGCGCGTGCCGCAGGCCGAGCTGGACGCCGCGCTCGCCGGGCTGGACCCCGAGGTCCGGGCCGCGCTGGAGGAGTCCATCGCCCGCGCCCGCGCCGTCCACGCCGACCAGCGCCGCACCGACACCACCACGAAGGTCGTGCCCGGCGGCACGGTCACCGAGCGCTGGGTCCCGGTCCGCCGGGTCGGCCTGTACGCGCCCGGCGGCCTCGCCGTGTACCCGTCCAGCGTGGTCATGAACGTCGTCCCCGCCCAGACCGCGGGCGTCGAGTCGCTCGTGGTGTGCTCGCCGCCGCAGGCCGACTTCGGCGGGCTGCCGCACCCCACCGTGCTGGCCGCCGCCGCGCTGCTCGGCGTCACCGAGGTGTGGGCGGTCGGCGGCGCGCTCGCCGTCGCGCTGCTCGCGCACGGCGGCGTCGACACCACCGGGGAGGAGCTGGAGGCCGTCGACCTGGTCACCGGGCCCGGCAACATCTACCTCACCGCCGCGAAGCGCCTGCTGCGCGGCCTGATCGGCATCGACGCCGAGGCCGGTCCCACCGAGATCGCGGTCCTCGCCGACGAGACCGCCGACCCGGTGCACGTGGCCGCCGACCTGATCAGCCAGGCCGAGCACGACCCGCTGGCCGCCGCCGTCCTGGTCACCACCTCCGAGCCGCTCGCCGACGCCGTCGACGCCGCGCTGGCCCGGCTGGTGCCGGAGACCACGCACCACGAGCGGGTGCGCACCGCGCTCACCGGCGAGCAGTCCGGCGTCGTGCTGGTGTCCACCGTGGACGACGGCCTGCGCGTCGTGGACGCCTACGCCGCCGAGCACCTGGAGATCCAGACCGCCGACGCCGCCGCCGTGGCCGCGCGAGTGCGCGCCGCCGGTGCGGTGTTCGTCGGACCGCACTCGCCGGTGTCGCTGGGCGACTACTGCGCGGGCTCCAACCACGTGCTGCCCACCGGCGGCTGCGCCCGGCACTCGTCGGGGCTGTCCGTGCAGACGTTCCTGCGCGGCATCCACGTCGTGGACTACAGCGAGGACGCCCTGCGCGAGGTCGCGGCCAAGGTCGTGGCGCTCGCCGAGGCCGAGGACCTGCCCGCGCACGGCCAGGCCGTGACGGCGAGGTTCGCCCGATGAGCCCCGCGCTGGACAGCTCCGACCTGGAGCGGGAGAGCGCCGCCGTGCCCGGCGAGCGGGTCGGCCTCGCCGACCTGCCGCTGCGCGAGGACCTGCGCGGCAGGTCGCCGTACGGCGCGCCGCAGCTGGACGTGCCGATCCGGCTCAACACCAACGAGAACCCGTACCCGCCGACCCCCGAGCTGGTCGACGAGGTCGCCGCCGAGGTGCGGCGGGCCGCCGCCGAGCTGCACCGCTACCCGGACCGGGACGCGCTCGCGCTGCGCGCCGACCTGGCCGCGTACCTGGCGGGCGCGACCGGCGTGCCGCTGACCGAGCGGAACCTGTGGGCCGCCAACGGGTCCAACGAGATCCTGCAGCAGGTGCTCCAGGCGTTCGGCGGACCCGGCCGCACCGCGCTCGGCTTCGAGCCGTCCTACTCGATGCACCCGATCATCGCGGCGGGCACCAGGACGGAGTGGTTCCCCGCGCCCCGGCGCGCCGACTTCTCCCTCGACACCGACCGGGCCGCCGAGGTCGTGGCCGAGCGCCGCCCGGACGTGGTGTTCGTGACCAGCCCCAACAACCCCACCGGGCAGTCCATGCCCACCGGGGACCTGCGCGGGCTCCTGGAGGCCGCGCCCGGCGTGGTCCTGGTGGACGAGGCCTACGCCGAGTTCTCCGACCGCCCCAGCGCCGTCGCGCTGCTGGCGGAGTTCCCGCACAAGCTCCTCGTCAGCCGCACCATGAGCAAGGCGTTCGCGTTCGCCGGCGGGCGGCTCGGCTACCTGGCCGCCGCCCCCGCCGTGATCGACGCGCTGCTGCTCGTGCGCCTGCCCTACCACCTGTCCGCGCTCACCCAGGCCGCCGCGCGCGCCGCCCTCCGGCACGCCGACGCCACCCTCGGCTCGGTCGCGCGGCTGGCCGCCGAGCGCGACCGGGTGGTGTCCGAGCTGTCCGGCCTGGGCTTCGACGTGACGCCCAGCAACGCCAACTTCGTCCTGTTCGGCGAGTTCGCCGACGCGCGCGCCACCTGGCAGGAGTACCTGGACCGGGGCGTGCTCATCCGCGACGTCGGCATCCCCGGCAGGCTCCGGGTGACCATCGGCACGCCGGACGAGAACAACGGTTTCCTGTCAGCGAGCAAGGAGGTCAGCCGGTGAGCCGGGTCGGCAGGGTGGAGCGCGCCACCAGGGAGTCCTCGGTGCTGGTCGAGGTCGACCTCGACGGCTCCGGGCAGGTGGAGATCGACACGGGCGTGCCGTTCTACAACCACATGCTCAACGCCCTCGGCACGCACGGATCGCTGGACCTGGTGGTCAGGGCCACCGGCGACACGGACATCGACGCGCACCACACCGTCGAGGACACCGCGATCGTGCTCGGCCAGGCGCTGCGGCAGGCGCTGGGCGACAAGAAGGGCATCCGCCGCTTCGGCGACTGCTGGATCCCCATGGACGAGACCCTCGCGCACGCGGCGGTCGACGTGTCCGGGCGCCCGTACTGCGTGCACACCGGGGAACCGGCCGAGTTCAACGCGTTCACCATCGGTGGGAACTACCCGTTCGTGCTGAACCGGCACGTGTTCGACTCGCTGGCGTTCCACGCGGGCATCGCGCTGCACGTGCGCGTGGAGTACGGCCGCGACCCGCACCACATCGCGGAGGCGCAGTACAAGGCGATCGGCCGGGCGCTGCGCGCGGCGGTCGAGCCGGACCCGCGCGTGGCGGGCGTCGTCCCGTCCACGAAGGGCGTGCTGTAGGTGCAGAAGGAGTACGTGGTCTACGGGACCATCGCGGTGGCCGGGTTCCTGCTGGGCGGCGTGTACAGCACCTGGAAGACGAACCGGGGGCTCGCGGTCGTGCT
>NZ_JBQGCX010000132.1:0-5412 GCF_052038725.1 Actinosynnema sp. | reverse complement strand
AGCTCGCCGACCTGGCCGATCCGAAGTACCGCGACATGCTCGTCGTCGAGGACCCGGCCACCTCCTCGCCGGGCCTGGCGTTCCTGCTGAACACCATCGCCACCTTCGGCGAGGAGAACTGGACCAACTACTGGGGCCAGCTCAAGGCCAACGGCGTCAAGGTCGTCAGCGGCTGGGAGGAGGCCTACAACCAGGACTTCTCCGGCTCGGCGGGCAAGGGCCCGCGCCCGATCGTGGTCTCCTACGCCTCCTCGCCCTCAGCGGAGATCGGCGACGACGGCGCGCCGCGCACCAAGGCCCTCCTCGACACCTGCTACCGGCAGGTCGAGTACGCGGGCGTCCTGGAGAACGCCAAGAACCCCGAGGACGCGAAGAAGGTCGTCGACTTCCTCCTCGGCGCCGACTTCCAGGCCCAGGTGCCCGAGCAGATGTACGTCTACCCCAGCCGCGAGGACACCCCGCTGCCCGAGGCGTGGGCCAAGGCCGCGCCCCTGCCCGCGAACTCCCGCACCCTGCCCGCCGACCAGGTGGACGCCGGGCGCGAGCAGTGGGTCCAGCAGTGGCGCGCCCTCGTCCAGGGCTGACGGAGGAACGCGGCGGTAGCGGCGGTAGTGGTGGCGGCGGGGTGACCGGCCCCGCTGTCACCGGTCCCGCTGTCACCGGCCCCGCTGTCACCGGCCCCGCTGTCACCGGCGCCGAGGTGACCGGCGCCGAGGTGACCGGTCCCGCGCCGCACCGCCCCGCCACCCGCCGCCCCGCCACCCGCCGCCCCGTCAACCGCAGGGCCGCCCTCGGCTGGGCCCTGGCGGGGCTGCTGCCGCTCGCGTTCCTCGGGGTCTTCTTCGCCTGGCCCGTCGCCGCCATCGTCGGCCTCGGGCTGCGCGAGGGCGGCGTGCTCGCCGCGCTCGCCGACACCACCGCGCTCGACCTCGTCGCCTTCACCCTCGGCCAGGCCGCCGCCGCCACCGCGCTCGCGCTGCTCGCCGGGATGCCCGTCGCGTTCCTGCTCGCCCGCGCGCGGGTCGCGGGCGCCGGTGTGGTGCGGGCCGCGGTGATGGTGCCGTTCGTGCTGCCCACCGTCGTCGTCGGCCTGGCGTTCCGCGCGCTCTGGCCGGACGGCGGCGTGCTGCCGATCGTGCTCGCCAACGCCTTCTTCAACGTCGCCGTCGTCGCCCGCACCGTCGGCGGCCTGTGGGCGCGGCTCGACCGGCGCGCCGAGGACGCCGCCCGCGCGCTCGGCGCGTCCCGGCTGCGCGCGTTCACCTCCGTCGTGCTGCCCGCGCTGGCGCCCGCCGTCGGCTCGGCCGCGTCCGTGGTGTTCCTGTTCTGCGCCACCAGCTTCGGCGTCGTCCTGGTGCTCGGCGGGGCCCGCCACCGCACCCTGGAGACCGAGATCTACCTGCGCACCGTCGAGCTGTTCGACCTGCCCGGCGCCGCCGCGCTGTCGCTGGTCCAGTTCGCCGCCGTCGTCGCCGTGCTGGTGCTGGGCGCGCTGGCCCGCCGCCGCCGCGAGGCCGGGCTCGCCCTGCGCGCCGAACCGCCCCGCAGGCCGCAGGGCGGCGAGTGGGGCGTGGTGGCCGCCGCGTGGCTGGTCGTGCTGGTGCTGCTCGTGCCGGTGGTGGCGCTGCTGGCCCGCTCGGTGTCCACCCGCGACGGCTGGAGCCTCGACGGCTACCGCGCCCTCGCGGGCACCGGCGAGCGCGGCACCCTCTCCGTCACCGGCGTGGACGCGGCGCTGAACTCCCTGCGCGCGGCCACCGACGCCACCCTGCTCGCGCTGCTCGTCGGCGTCCTGTCGGCGGTCGTGCTGGTCGGCCTGCGCCGCTCCGGCTCGTGGCTGGCCGAAGCGCTCGACACCGCGCTCATGCTGCCGCTCGGCGTGTCCGCCGTGACCGTCGGCTTCGGCTACCTGATCACCATGGACGCCCTGCCCGGCGACCTGCGCACCTCGCCCGCGCTGGTGCCGCTGGCCCAGGCGCTCGTGGTGACGCCGCTGGTGGTGCGCATGGTGCTGCCGGTGCTGCGCGCGGTCGACGAGCGGCTGCGGCAGGCCGCCGCCTCGCTCGGCGCGAGCCCGTGGCGGGTGTGGCGCGAGGTCGACCTGCCGCTGGCGGCCCGCTCGCTCGTGGCCGCCGCCGGGTTCGGGTACGTGGTGGCGCTCGGCGAGTTCGGGGCGACCAGCTTCCTGGCCAGGCCCGACGCGCCGACCCTGCCGGTGGTGATCGCCCGGCTGATGTCGCGGCCCGGCGAGCTCAACAGCCAGATGGCCTACGCGGCGTGCGCGCTGCTCATGGTGGTGACCGCGGTGACCGTGCTGCTCGTCGAGCGGCTCAGGGCGCCCGGCAGCGGGGAGTTCTGATGTCGTTGCGGCTCAACGGGGTCGGCGTGCGCTACGGCGACGTCGAGGCGGTGTCCGGGGTGGACCTGGAGGTGGCGGGCGGCGAGGTCGTCGCGCTGCTCGGGCCGTCCGGGTGCGGCAAGTCCACGCTGCTGCGCGCGGTGGCCGGCCTGGAGCGGGTCAGCGCGGGCGCGGTCACCTGGGACGGGGCCGACCTGGCGGGCACGCCCGTGCACCGCAGGGGGTTCGGGCTGGTGTTCCAGGACGGGCAGCTGTTCCCGCACCGGGACGTCGCCGGGAACGTCGCGTTCGGCCTGCGGATGCGCGGGGCCGCGCGCGGCGAGCGGGACGAGCGGGTCGCGGAGCTGCTGGAGCTGGTCGGGCTCGGCGGCTACCAGCGGCGGCGGGTCACCGAGCTGTCCGGCGGCGAGCAGCAGCGCGTGGCGCTGGCCCGCGCCCTCGCCCCCGACCCGAGGCTGCTGCTGCTGGACGAGCCGCTGTCCGCGCTGGACCGGTCGCTGCGCGAGCAGCTGGCGCTCGACCTGGCGCGGCTGCTGCGGGAGACCGGCGCGACGGCGCTCGTGGTCACGCACGACCACGACGAGGCGTTCACCCTGGCCGACCGGGTCGCGGTCATGCGCGCCGGGAGGCTGCGGCAGACCGGGCCGCCCGCGCGGGTGTGGCGGGAACCGGTGGACGTGGAGACGGCGCGGTTCCTCGGCTGCGGGGTGGTGCTCGCGCCGGAGGCGGCGGAGCGGCTGGTCGGGGTGCGCGCGCGGGTCGGGCTGCGGGAGGCGGCGCTGCGGGTGGTCCCGGACGGCGCGCTGGACGCTGTCGTGCTCGGGCGCGTGCACCGGAGGGACCACGTGCGGCTGCTGGTGCGGATCGGGGACGACGAGTTCGACGCGGTCGGCCCGGTGGTCGGGACCTGGGAGCCGGGGGACCGGGTGCGGCTGGCGGTCGACCAGGACGGGGTCGCGGTCATCGGCTCCGCGACGGGCTGATCCGGGGGCGGGCCCGCGTCGGGCCCGCCGTTCCCCCGCGGCTCGCTAGTGGTCCTTGGTGACCAGGCGCATCGCGGCCAGCGACAGCCCGATCAGGATGTAGCACCCGGCCAGCGCGGTGCTCTCCCACAGCTGCCCGGTCGGCAGCGGGTCGCGGATCACGTCGGCCAGGCCGGTCCAGCTGTACGACAGCAGGTACGGGTGCAGCCAGGACAGCGAGTCGAACACCATCAGCAGCCCGAACACGATCAGCCCGGCCAGCGTCGTCGCCATCACGACCAGCGGGTGCTCGGTCGTCGTCGACACCGCCAGCGCGACCGCCGCCACCGCCCACACCTGCACCGACACCAGCAGCACCACCAGCGCGATGCGCCCCAGCGCCGGGCCGAGCGGCAGCGACGAGCCGGACAGCGTCAGCATCCCCTGACCGCCGAACAGCACCGCCCCGACGACCGCGCCCACCACGGCGATCACGGTGACCGACAGCAGCGACATCACCGCGACCCCGAACGCCTTGATCCCCAGCAGCCGCAGCCGACCCACCGGGGACAGCAGCAGCCCGCGCAGCGTGCCGTGCTGCGCCTCGCCCGCGATGCCGTCCGCCGCCCAGATCGCGCCGACCAGCGGCAGCAGCACGGGCAGCGTCATCAGCAGCACGAACACCGGCAGCACCAGGCCGTTGCCGGAGATGATCGCGGCGATGCCCGCGCCCGCCGGGCCGGGGCCGTCGGCGGCGAACCACAGGCCGACGCCCGCGACGACCGGGATCAGCGCGAGCGCGCCGAGCCCGAACAGCGTGCGGGGGCGGCGGATGATCCAGCGCAGCTCGGACAGCAGCTGCCTGCCGAGCGGTGCGCTGGTGCGGGCCGCGGCGCGGCCCGGAACGGCGGGGGTCGCCTGGGCAACCGTCATCGCGGGGTCTCCTCGGGTTCTTCGTGGTCGGGGCCGCCGCCCTCGTCGGCGCGGTCCCGCGCGTTCATCGCGGCCACCCGCTCGGCCCGCGACCGGGTCTTCGCCCGCGCACTGGGCGGGGGCGGGGTCTTGGCGGGGGTGGGGGTGGCGCTGGTGGGGGCGGTGGTGCCTGCGGGGTCGGTGCTGGTGGGCTTGGCGCCTGAGTGCTTGGCGTCCGCGTGCCCGGTGCTCGCGCGCCCGGTGCTCGCGTGCTTGGCGCTGGAGCGCTCGGTCTGGTCCGGCTCCTGGGCCGGGGGTTCCGGGCGGTCCGCGCGGGACGGCCGGGGTTCGGCGGCCGGGTCGGTCTCGGACGGGAGGCGCAGCACCGGCTGCGGCCCGGTCGCCGGGGGTTCGGGGACGAGCGCGAGGTGGCGCTGCGGGCGGTGCTTGGCCCGCTTGCCGCGACCGGGCCCGCGGTCGTGGGTGGAGCCTGCCCCGGTGGTCGGCGCGCCCGCGTCGGCCCCGGTGTCGGGGGTCGGGGCGGCGTCGGAGAGGGCCGAGGGGGTGAGCGCGATGCCGCCCGGCTCGGCCTGCGGGGTGGTCTGGGCGCTGGGCTCGGCGCTGGACCCGGCGGCGGGGCCCGAGGCCCGCTGCTCGCCGATCCGCTGCTCGTCGCCGCGCGTGGTGGTGGGGCGCTCCTCGACCGGGTCCTGCTCGGCGCGACGTCGGCGCAGGCCGATGCGCGACCCGAGCGACTCGGACGACCGGGCCGCCTCGTCGGCGGGGGCGCCCTCGGACCGCTTGCCCCGCTTCCCGGAACCGTGCCCGCTCGCACCCTTGCGCCGCACCGGCAACGGCTTCTCCGGCGCACCGCCGACCGGCGCGGGAGCGCTGCCGGGCGCGACGGGCGGGTAGTAGCCGCTCGCGGACAGGGACACCGGCGGGTAGTAACCGCTGGCCGAGGTGGTGACGGGCGCGTAGTAGCCGCTGGCGGACGGCGTGACGGGCGGGTAGTGGCCGCTGGCGGAGGTGGTGGCGGGTGAGTGGAAGCCGCTCGCCGCGGGCGCGGCCTGCGGGGCCGGGCCGGTGGCGGGGGTGGCGCCCGGCGGGGGGTGGCCGGGGGCGGGCGGGGTCTGGCCGGCGGCAGGAACGGCGCCCGGAGGGGTCTTGCCGCCTGCG
>NZ_JBQGCX010000131.1:0-2983 GCF_052038725.1 Actinosynnema sp. | reverse complement strand
GCCCCGGCGGGGGGGGCGCCGGCCGCGGGGGGGGGGGGGCGCCCCCCCGGGGGGGGCGGCGCCCCCCCCCCCCCCCCCCCCCCCCACCGGTCAGACCCTCGTGCGCCACTCCTCCTGCCACCCCACCCGCGCCTGGTACACGGTGGCCAGCAGCCGCAGCGTCGCCTCGTCCGCCAGCCGCTCCACCTCCTCGCGCAGCAGCTCCGCCTTCCGCTGGAACGGCACCAGCGCCTCGTCCTCCGTCGCCGCCACCCCGCCGCCGGTCAGCAGCAACCCGCGCCCGTCGTCCGTGCGCAGCAGGCTCAGCCGCCCCTGCTGCTCGGCCTCCACCAGCAGCGGGACCTTGCCCTGCTCGGCCCGCCGCTCGTCCTCGGCCAGGCCCTCCAGCACGAACCGCCGCATCTCCTGTTCACCCATGCCCCACGGTTCTCCACAACCACACCCGTTCAACCCCACCCGTTCGCCCGCGTCCCGGTCCACGATGTGGTCCCGGTTGGACAGCGCGCCCGCGCCGGACGGATGATCCCTCCCGGTTTCCGGCCAGGAGGAGGGCGCATGTCACCGCTGGACAACCCGTCCTGGTCGGCGCTGAACGGCGCGCAGACCCGGTTCGCCGAGGGCTCCGGTGGCGCGCGGCGCTACCACCGGGACGTCGCGCCCTTCCACTCCGTGCCCACCGACCCGGACGCCGCCGACTGGCGCGACCTGGCCCGGTTGACCGGCCCCGGCGCGCAGGTCGTCCTCAACACCAACGCCGACCTCCCGGCCGACTGGGAGCTGGTGCACCACACGCCCGCCGTGCAGCTGGTCGACGACGGCATCACGCCCGCGCCGGACGCCGAGGCGGTGCGGCTCGGCGCGCCCGACGTGCCGGAGATGCTCGACCTGGTCGCCCGCACCCAGCCGGGGCCGTTCCTGCCGCGCACCGTGGAGCTGGGCAACTACCTGGGCGTGCGGCGCGGTGGGGCGCTGGTCGCGATGGCCGGGGAGCGGATGCGCCCGGACGGCCACACCGAGATCAGCGCGGTGTGCACCGATCCCGCCCACCGGGGGCAGGGCCTGGCGGCGCGGCTGGTGCTCGCGGTCGCGGTCGGCATCGCGGAGCGCGGCGAGACGGCGATGATGCACGCCGCGTCCGCGAACACCGGGGCGATCCGGGTCTACGAGAAGCTCGGGTTCGCGGTGCGCCGGGAGACGAAGTTCATCGCGGTCCGCGCGCCGCTGGCGTGACCCGCGCTCAGGCCGGGGCGCCTTCCTCCCGCTTGCCGCCGCTCTCCTGCCTGCCGTTCGCCTGCGGCGCGCCCTCCGGGGGAGCGCCCTCGTCGACGCCGAGCGAGCCGTCGAGCAGCTCCCGCCCGCGCGCCTCGAACACCGCGGCGTAGGCCGCCGAGTACTTCTCGTACACCGCGAGCCCGTCCGCCTCCCGCACCGCCTCGGCCCGGAACTCGTCGCGCAGCCTGCGCATGGTGTTCACGTCCGAGCGGCGCTTGCGGCTGTGCAGGTAGGGCTTGAACGTCACGTTCAACCCGCCCACCACGGCGGCGAGCAGCAGCAGCGCCTTGCCCAGCGCCGTCTCGGACGAGGCGAACCCGGCGGCGAGCACGGCGGGCACCGCGATCAGCACCACGCTGTAGGCCATGCCGGTCGTGCGGTGCACCACCCGCCACAGCGCCATGCGGTCGCAGTCCCGCCGCATCCTGGTGTCCAGCTCGGAGATCAGCGCCTGCGCGTCGTCTGCCACGGCCCACATCCTGGCAGCCGCGCCCCCCCGCGCGGCGGCGCTCCACCCCGCGCTCGCCCGTCCGGCCCAACCACCCGGTCGGGCCATGGCCTCACCCGGCGGCGAGGTCCAGCTCGGGCACGCTCTCCAGCAGCCGGGCCCACTCCGGGTGCGCGGCGGCCTTCTCCCGGTGCACCGCGTTGACCGCCTCGGCCAGCTCGGGCGAGCCCTCGTCGGCGAAGCGCGTCGCCGAGAGCCTGGCCAGCCTGGGCACGATCACCGAGTCGGCGGCCAGGTGCGCGGGGTCGTGCACGTACCGGCGCAGCGCGTCCAGGTCGGCCAGCGCCACGCAGTAGGCGTGGGTGAACCGCGCGTCGTCGCCGATGTCCGGGCCGACCGAGGAGAACGCCACCGGTTCCAGCGCGGTCAGCTCCCGCATCACCGCCAGCACCTCCGCGCGCTCCCGCTCCGTGGTCTCCTGCCGGAACGCGAACCTCAGCACGTTGACGATCACCGTCTCGACCTCCCCAGAAGTGAACCAGTGGGTTCAAACTATTGAACACACTGGTTCATTCGCAAGGGGTCGATAGGCTCAACCCGTGATCGACGGGGGAGCGCGTCGCGGGCGCGCGGACAAGCGGACGGCGATCCTGGCCGCCGCCTTCCGGGTGTTCGCCGGGCGCGGTTACGCCCAGGCGTGCGTGCGCGACATCGCCGACGAGGCGGGCGTGGCGAAGCCGACCGTCTACAACCACCTCGCGGACAAGGAGTCGCTGTTCCGCGAGTCCCTGCTCGCCGCGGCCGACCGGGCGCGCGACCGGCTCGACGCCGCGCTCGACGGCCTGCGCGCGCCCGCCCTCCCGACCGCCGACGCGGTCGGTCCCGTTCTGGCGGGCGCGGTCGGCGAGCTGGCCTCGGTGCTCGCGTCCGACGAGGTGCGGTCGCTGCGGCTGCTCGCGCTCGGCAACGCCGCGCTCTTCCCCGAGCTGGTCGGCGAGGTGCACCGCCGCACGTCCGCCGCGACCGCCGCCGCGCTCGCCGACCGCCTGGCCTGGTTGGTCCTGTCCGGCGCGCTGAGCCGCTGCGAGCCCGACCGCGCCGCCGGGCACCTGCTGTCCCTGGTGGACGGCGCGCTGGACGCCCGCTCGGCGTGGGGCAGCCGCGCCCTGCCGACCGCCGAGGCGCGCGCGGCGGGGGAGGACGCGGCCGAGGTGTTCCTGCGCGCGCACGGGGTTCGACCCTCCGGCTGACCGGCCCGCAGCG
>NZ_JBQGCX010000130.1:0-4405 GCF_052038725.1 Actinosynnema sp. | reverse complement strand
AGCAGGTGTGGGGCCTGGACAACGGGCACCTCGGCCTGATCGGCTCGGCCACCCCGTTCGGCTTCCTGTTCGGCGCGGCCATCGCGGGCCTGCTCGGCGACCGCATCGGCGGCAAGACGGTCCTGATGTACGCCCTGGCCTTCTACGCGGTGTTCTCCGTGGTCGCCGCCTTCTCGCCGAACTACGAGGTGTTCCTCGGCGCGCGGGTCCTGGCCGGGGCGGGCGCGGGCGCGGAGAGCGCGATCATCGCCCCGTTCCTGTCCGAGTTCGTCCCCGCCAAGCGGCGCGGCTGGTTCGTCGGCGCGCTGGCCGGGTTCTTCTCGTTCGGCTTCGTCATGGCCGCCCTGATCGGCCGGTTCGTCGTCCCCGCCTCCGAGGACGGCTGGCGCATCGCCCAGCTCATCACCGCCCTGCCGATCGTGATGCTGCTGTGGTGGCGCCGCTCGCTCCCCGAGTCCCCGCGCTTCCTGCTCCAGCAGGGCAAGACCGCCGAGGCCGAGAAGGTCGTCGCGGACCTCGAAGCCCGCGTCGAGAAGGCCACCCGCCAGCCGCTCCCGCCGGTGGAGGAGACCACCGCCGCCGGACCGGTCGCGGAGACCCCGAAGGTCACGCTCGTCAGCGCGCTGAAGTTCCTGTGGAGCCCGGCGATGGCCAAGCGCACCGCCGTGATCTGGCTGATCTGGTTCGTGATCACCTTCTCCTACTACGGCTTCTTCTCCTGGATCCCGACCCTGCTGGTCCAGCGCGGCATCACGGTCACCAAGAGCTTCGAGTTCTCGATCATCATCTACCTGGCGCAGATCCCCGGCTACTTCTCCGCCGCCTGGATCTCCGAGCGCCTGGACCGCAAGAACACCATCGCGATCTACCTCGCGGGCTCGGCGGTCAGCGCGTTCTGGCTGTCCCAGACCGAGACCCCCCTGACCATCACCCTCGCGGGCGCGGTGCTGTCGTTCTTCCTCAACGGCACCTACGCGGGCGTCTACTCCTACACACCCGAGGTGTTCCCGACCTGGGTCCGCGCGACCGGCACCGGCCTGTCCAGCGCGTTCGGCCGCATCGGCAGCATCCTCGCGCCCACCATCATCGGCCTGTCCGCCGCCAGCCTCGGCTTCGCGGGCGTCTTCGGCCTCACCACGGCGGTGCTGGTGGTCGGCGTGGTGTGCGTGGTGGTGTTCGGCCTGTCCACGGCGGGGCGCTCCCTGGAAGACCTGACCGAGCGGGGCGGACCCGCCGACACCGCGACGGAGATGTCGAAGTGAGCCTGGAGAACCTGGAGCAGCGGGTCCGCGAGGAGGTGGGCGTGCGGCTGTTCACCGTCCTCGCCTGGATCCCCGAGCGCAAGGCGCTGCGCCGCGTCCACAGCAGCCACCCCGAGCAGTACCCGGTCGGCGGCGAGAAGACCGTCGAGGTCGCCGCGGGCTGGATCGACCGCTGCATCACCAACGCGGAACCGTACTTCGGCCCGGACAAGGCCGCCGTGCGCGAGATCTTCGCCGACCACGACCTCATCGAGTCCCTGGGCTGCGGGACCATCGTGAACGTGCCGGTCCTGGACGGCGACCGCGTGCTCGGCGTGCTCAACCTGCTCGACGCCGAAGGCGCGTACACCAGGGAAACCGTCGCGGCGGCGGAAGAACTCGCCCCGCTCGCCGTCCCCGCGCTGCGCGCCGCCCTGGAGGAGGCCCGATGAGCCTGCTGCTGCGCGACGCCGTCCTGCTCGAACCCGCCACCGGCGAGCGCGTCGAGGCCGACCTGCGCGTCGCCGAGGGCCGCATCACCGAGGTGGGACAACGACTTCCCGCACCGGACGGCACCCGCGTGCTCGACGCGCGCGGCGCCGTCGTCATCCCCGGCCTGATCGACGCGCACGTCCACGTCACCGCCTCCACCGCCGACCTCGGCGCCCTGCCCGCGCTGTCCCCGTCCTACGTCACCGCGCAGAGCATCCGCGCCATGGGGGACATGCTCGACCGGGGCTTCACCACCGTCCGCGACGCCTCCGGCGCCGACTGGGGCCTGGCCAAGGCCCAGCTCGACGGCCTGGTGCGCGGACCCCGACTGCACTTCTGCGGCAAGGCGCTGAGCCAGACCGGCGGCCACGGCGACGTGAGCCCCCCCGTCGTCGCCGTGCACGACTCGCACCAGTGCTGCGCGGGCCTGGGCCGCATCGCGGACGGCGTGGACGCGGTCCGCACCGCCGCCCGCGACGAGCTGCGCAAGGGCGCCCACCACCTCAAGGTCATGGCGGGCGGCGGCGTCAGCTCGCCCACCGACCGGGTCGACTCCACCCAGTACTCGATGGACGAGCTGCGCGCCGTGGTGGAGGAGGCCGAGGCCGCCAACCGCTACGTCGCCGCCCACGCCTACACCGCCCGCGCCATCAACCGGGCGCTGGAGGCCGGGGTCCGCTCCGTCGAGCACGGCAACCTGCTCGACGCGAGCAGCGTCGAGCTCTTCCTGGCGCACAACGCCTTCCTGGTGCCCACGCTCGTCACCTACTGGGCGCTCAAGGAGGAGGGCGCGCGGTTCGGCCTGCCCGAGGCCAGCGTCCGCAAGGTCGACGACGTGCTCACCGCGGGCCTCGCGGGCCTCGACCTGGCCGCGCGCGGCGGCGTCCGCCTGGTCTACGGCAGCGACCTGCTCGGCGGGATGCAGCGCCACCAGAGCCGGGAGTTCCTGCTGCGCCGGGAGGTCCAGGACGCCGTCGACGTGCTGCGCGCCGCCACCAGCTCCGCCGCCGAGCTGCTCGGCGAGGCGGGCGAGATCGGCACCCTGGCCGTGGGCGCCCGCGCGGACCTGGTCGTGCTGGAGCGCGACCCGGTCGAGGACATCACCGCGCTGACCGAGCCGTCCGCGATCCGCTGGGTCGTCCAGGACGGCGAAGTCCGGGTGGGGTAGCGAAAAGCGGGGGCGCCCTCGACGGGGGCGCCCCCGCCGCCCGCTCACGACCGCAGGTAGGCCAGCACCGCCAGCACCCGCCGGTGCCCCGAGTCGTCCGGGTGCAGCCCGAGCTTGCCGAAGATCGACCGGATGTGCTTGCTCACCGCCGTCTCGCTCACCACCAGCAGCTCCGCGATCCGCCCGTTCCCGTGCCCCTCCGCCATCAGCGACAGCACCTCACGCTCCCGCGCGGTCAGCGAGCGCACCGGGTCGTCCACCCGCCGCCGCACCAGCAGCTGCGTCACCACCTCCGGGTCCAGCACGGTCCCGCCGTCCGCGACCCGCCGCAGCGCGTCCAGGAACTCCTCCACCCGCCCGACCCGCTCCTTGAGCAGGTACCCGACGCCCCGCGCGCCCCCGGCCAGCAGCTCCTGCGCCGACGAGTCCGCGACGTGCGCCGACAGCACCAGCACCGGCAACCCCGGCACCAGCTCCCGCGCGCGGGCCGCCGCCCGCAGCCCCTCGTCGGTGAACCCCGGCGGCAGCCGCACGTCCACCACCGCCACGTCCGGCCGGTGCTCCACCACGGCGGCGACCAGGCCGTCCCCGTCGTCCACCGCCGCCTCGACGGTCAGCCCCTCGCTCTCCAGCAGCAGCACCAACCCCTGCCGCAGCAGCGCGTCGTCCTCCGCGATCACGACGCGCACGGCAGCTCCACCCGCACCAGCGTCGGCCCGCCGACCGGGCTGCTCACCGTCGTCGTCCCGTCGAACGCCCCGACCCGCCGCCGGATGCCCGCCAGGCCCGACCCGCCGCCCTCGGCCGCGCCGCCACGCCCGTCGTCCCCGATCTCGATCACCAGCTTGTCCGCCCTGGCCATCCGCACGCTCGCCCGCTCCGCCCCGCTGTGCTTGCCGATGTTGGTCAACGCCTCGGCGATCACGAAGTACGCCGCCGACTCCACCGCCGCCGGGGCCCGCCCCACGCCCTCGGTGGTGAGCGTGCACGGCACCCCGCAGTCCGCCACCAGCCCCGCGACCGCCCCGTCCAAACCCCGCTCGGCCAGCACCGGCGGGTAGATCTGCCGCACCACGCCCCGCAGTCCGGACAGCGCGTCCCCGGCCGCGTCCCGCGCCCGCAGCACCAGCGGCAGCGCCGACTCCGCATCCCGCCGCAGCGCCCGCTCCGCGATGCCCAGGTGCATCACCACCGCCACCAGCCGGTTCTGCGTGCTGTCGTGCAGGTCCCGCTCGATCCGCCGCAGCTCCGCCCCGTGCGCCTCGAGGGCCTCGGCGCGGCTCGCGGTCAGCTCGGCCACCCGCCGCGACAGCGCGACCCGCCTGCCCGGCGCCAGCAGCCACCGCGCGACCCGCGCGTGCCGGTCCGCCAGCCGCGGGAGCAGCACCCACGCCAGCCCCAGGTACAGCGCGGCGGCCAGCGGCATCGTCGCCGCCCACCCCCACGAGGTCACCGGCCACGGCGCGGCCACCGGGTCGTCCGCAGGCGCCACCCACCAGTAGGC
>NZ_JBQGCX010000129.1:0-2206 GCF_052038725.1 Actinosynnema sp. | reverse complement strand
GGGCTGGTTCCGTGCTCGCCCCTGTCCGGGCGTGCGGTGAGCGGCTACCTGAGTGGGTGGGCGCCGCCGGATGGGCGGTTCGGGGCTGCGTCTCCCGAGCGTCTGCAGCAGACTGCGAGCAGTCCGTTTCCCCAGCGGGGGTATGGCGTGGGTGAGGTTGGGCGTATGCATCCGGCGCACGCTGAAATGGGGCACTGGCATTCAAGGGCTGGGCACTCAGGGACTGGGCGGTCAGGGGCTGGGCGGTCGTTGGCGGGTGCCACTGGTGTGAGCGCTCCTGGTGTAGGTGCCCCTGGGCTGGAGGGGCCGTCTGTGGTGGCGGCGCCTATGGCGGGCACCTGTGGGTCACGTTTGCAGGAACTGGCTGACCGGCACCAGCGTGATTTGTACGGGGACACCACGTCCTCCGGGAACCACCGCAGTGGAGGCGAGCGGTAGCCTTTCGAAAGCTGGATTTGACGTCGGTGCTCAGTGCCTGGTGAGCGGCGTTTGCCCAACCGGAGAAGGCGGAGAAGCCGGAAAGGGTTGCTGCGTCACCGCCGGGTCGGTGGAATGGGCGCCGCCGCGTGAGGTGGTCGGGTCTGCTCGTCCGGGTGGGCGTGAGAGGACCGCCGGGGCGCGCTCCCGGAGGTCGTCACGTCGTGGTCGGACGTGGTGCTCGCAGCTGTCAGCCCGACCACCCTGGCCCGCGGCCTTCGCGGTCGTCTTGCGCATTCAGTTGTGGGTTCAGCGTTCAGCAACTCCTCCTTTCCCGGTGCGCCCAGGCGAGGACACGCCTAAGAAGCACTGTCTGGTGTCTAGTACGCATGTGCACGCGAAGTCGGGAATCGGACTCGCGGAACGGGCGCGGAAACCGGGGTGCACCTGACCGGTCCGGACCGTTCGCGCAATGCCCGACCGAAGGCCTCGCGTCGTCCTGCTGATAATTGTTCCACGGTGAAACCGGCGGTGCTAAGACCCTGGGAACGACGTATTTCAGGATCACTCTTCCGGGTAACGGAGCAGCATCAGAGCCGCCCCGAGCACCCCCGCGGCTAAGCGCGAACCTGCCGCTCCAGAGCCGCCACCAGCCGGTCCAGCAGCACCGAGGCGTCCCCGCCCGCCGAGGCCACCGGGTCCTCGTCGGCGAAGTTCGGCCAGTCCACCTCGCCCTCCAAGGACCGCAGGTCACCGGCCGTGAACACCAACCCCTGCTCACCCAGCTCCGGCTCCAGCAACCCCCGCACCACCTCCAGCGGCAATGTGGTCCGCTCGGCCAGCAGCACCGCGTCGTGCAGGTCCCGCCCCTGCGGGTAGATGTCCGTCATCAACCACTGCACCTTCCACGCCAGCACCAGCTCCGGCGGAGCGACCAGCAGCGAGGTCCCCAACGGCGTCACCACCTCCCGACCGGGCGGCAGCGGCAGCTCCTCCGCGAACGAGAAGTCCAGCTGCACCGACCCGCCGGGCAGTCCCGGCACGTCGAACGGGAACACCAGCCGCCGCCCGGACGCCCGCTCGCAGGTCCAGATGTCCACCGAGGTCACCCCCTCGCCGCGCACCCCCGGCCCAGGCTCGGTCAGCAGCGCCACCACCAGCCCGGCCAGCATCTCCTCGGCCAGGTGGTCCCGGACCCCGACCGTCCCCGGCACCACCACGAAGTCCAGGTCACCGGCCTCGCGCGCCGCGTCCCCGAACCACGCCCGCAGCAGCGCGCTCCCGCGCAGCACCAGGTTCCCCGCCCACGGCGACCGCTCCACCACCCCCAGCACGTGCGCCACCGCCTCCCGCCGGGCCGCGAACCACCGCGCCCCCTGCGCCGGGTCGTCGAACACCGGCTCACCGGCCCGGAACGAGTGCCCGTACTGCTTGACCGCCGGGTCGAACACCGCCCGCTGCTGGAACCCGACCCCTGGGTGGACCCGCATCGGCTGGTAGGTGACGGGGAACTCGGGCGCCCCGGCGGGCGCGGTCCGCAGCCGCTCCTCGTGCCACGCGTGCCGGTCCGCCGAGCCCTCCAGCCACCCCCGGTCCAGGTCGAGCGCGTCGTCGTGCACGACGTACTCCTCCTCGACCTCCAGCACCCGCTCGCCCGCCCCGAGCACCCCGCGCACCGCCGCCAGCAGCGCTTCCAGCCGGATCCGCGCGGTCTCCCGCCCGACCCCGTGGCAGCGCTGCGTCACGAACCGCTCCTCGTGGTCACCGCCTGACCCGCGCGTCCGCGGCG
>NZ_JBQGCX010000128.1:0-8865 GCF_052038725.1 Actinosynnema sp. | reverse complement strand
GCGGGGATCGACCGGCGGGGCGACCGGGCCTGCCTGCCGGGTGACCAGCGCTGATCACCCGCCTGCGCTTGCCGCGCTGCCCGCGCCGCCTGCCCTGCTTGCGCCTACCCGCATTGCCCGCCTGCCTGCGCCCACCCGGCGCTCGTCACCGAGCCGCGCCAGACCTCCGCGCCAGACCTCCGCGCCCGCGGCCTCCCGCCCGGCGCCCCCTCGACCCGCCCTACAGCCCTTCCAGGGCCTCGCGCATCGGCAGCGTCTTGGCGTGCGCCTCGTGGACCTCGGCGTCCGGGTCCGAGTCGGCTACCACGCCGCAGCCCGCGCGCAGCCGCGCCGTCCGCCCCGACACCTGCGCCCCGCGCAGCGCGATCCCCAGCTCGCCGTCGCCGTTCCCGTCGATCCACCCGACCGGCCCGGCGTAGCGCTCGCGGTCCGCGCCCTCCAGCTCCCGGATCAGCCGCACCGCGTCGCCCTTCGGCGTGCCGCCCACCGCCGCCGTCGGGTGCAGCGCCTCCACCAGCCGCAGCGGCGACGGGTCGTCGCGCAGGGTGCCGATCACGTCGCTGGACAGGTGCGACACGTTCGGCAGCCGCAGCACCGACGGCCCGTCCACCGACAGCGCCGCGCAGAACGGCCGCAGCGCCTCGGTCAGCGACGCGATCGCGTACTCGTGCTCCTCGCGGTTCTTGCCCGACGCGAGCAGCGCCTCCTCGTCCGTGCCGCTGCCCGGCCAGGTCGTGCCCGCCAGCACCCGCGAGTCCACGACCTCCCCGGTGCGCCGCAGCAGCAGCTCCGGGGTCGCCCCGACCAGCCCGTCCACCGCGTACACCCAGCACTCCGGGTACCGCCTGGCCAGCCCGCCCAGCAGGAACCGCTCGTCGATGTCCACGTCCGCCACCGCCAGCAGGTCGTGCGCCAGCACCACCTTCGCCAGCTCGCCCGCCCGCATCCGGCGCACCGCCTCGGCGACCGCCTCCCGGTAGCGGGTCACCGGCACCCGCCCGTCCGAGTAGCGGATGGTCGACGGCCGCCGCACCGGGCGCACCGCCCGCTCCAGCGGGTCGCCGTCCACCTCACCGATCGTGGTCACCCAGCGGTGCTCGCCCCTGCGGCCCAGCACGACCTGCGGCACGACCAGCACCGAGCTGCCCGGCTCGTCCGCGAACGCCATGCTCGCGAACGCCACCGCGCCCGTGCCCGGCACGCCCACCGCGTCCTCGACGTCCAGCTCGGCGGTGAACTCCCGCCACAGCCGGTCGGCCTCGGCGAACCGGCCCGCGCCCGAGGTCTCGAACCGCGCGGCCTCGCCCCAGCCGACCAGCCCGGAGCCCTCGCGCACCCACGCCAGCGCGCCACCGGGGTCGGGGAGCCTGGACAGCAGGTCCTCGGGGAAGGCGGGGCCGGTGACCGGGGTGGTGGTCACGCGCAGGCGGGTGCGGGTCCTGGACGGGGGAGCGGAGGTCACCCTTCGAGGGTATGGACTCGGTTCCGCGTTTCCGCGCCAGGGCGGCCCTAGACTGCTCCGTTGTGGTGGACGACGCAGTGCTCTCCGACGACCGCGCCGAGGACCGTCCAGCGGACCGCCCCGACCCCGGTTCCGACCCCGGTTCCGACCTGGGGTCCGACAGCCGCTCCGACAGCCGCTCCGACAGCGGTCCGGACACCGGTTCCGGCAGTGCTCCCGGCCGCGCTCCCGCCCCCGGTCCCGACGGCCGCCCCCGCTCGGGCCGACGCCGCGCGGTCCGGAAGCTGCTCGGCCGGTCGGTGCTGGTCCTGGGCGGCCTGGTGACGCTGGTCGGCGTGCTGCTGGTGGCCGCCTGCTGGCGCGACGACAACGCGATCGAGAGCAGGCGCGGTCGGGCTGCCGCCGAGGTGGTCTCGGTGTCCTTCCAGCGCACCGTCGTGCGCTACGCCACCCCGGACGGCGCGGTGCACAGCCCGGCGCAGGGCGTGCTCTACCCGGACGGCCTGGAGGCGGGCCAGGTGGTGTGGATCGAGTACGACACCGACAACACCGAGCTGGCGCGCGTCGAGGGCCGCACGTTCACCCTCGCGCTGCTGCCCGTCGGCACGTCCCTGCTCGCCGTGTGGGCGGTGCTCGGACCGCTCGCCTGGTGGCTGCGGCGTCGCGTGTGACAGTTCTTCTCCGCGTGGTGTGTTTCGTGTAACAATCGGCTGCATGGAGCTGGAAGCGGAGTTCGAGCGCGTCCTCGCCGCCGATCAGCGCGTCGAGCCCAGGGACTGGATGCCCGACGGCTACCGGCGCACGCTCGTGCGGCAGATCGCCCAGCACGCGCACTCCGAGATCATCGGGATGCAGCCCGAGGGCAACTGGATCAGCCGCGCGCCCTCGCTGCGCCGCAAGGCGATCCTGCTGGCCAAGGTCCAGGACGAGGCGGGCCACGGCCTCTACCTCTACGCGGCGGCCGAGACCCTCGGCGCCGACCGGGCCGACCTGACCGAGCGGCTGATCACCGGGCGGCAGAAGTACTCCTCGATCTTCAACTACCCCACGCTGACCTTCGCCGACGTGGGCGTCATCGGCTGGCTCGTGGACGGCGCCGCCATCTGCAACCAGGTGCCGCTGTGCCGGACCTCGTACGGGCCGTACGCCCGCGCCATGATCCGGGTCTGCAAGGAGGAGTCCTTCCACCAGCGGCAGGGCTACGAGCTGCTCGCCACGATGATGGCCGGGACCGACGCGCAGCGGTCGATGGTGCAGGACGCGGTGGACCGCTGGTGGTGGCCGTCGCTGATGATGTTCGGCCCGCCCGACGCGGAGAGCGCCAACACCGAGCGGTCCGTGGCCTGGCGGATCAAGCGCAACACCAACGACGAGCTGCGGCAGAAGTTCGTCGACATGACCGTGCCGCAGGCCGCGAAGCTCGGCGTCACCCTGCCCGACCCCGAGCTGCGCTGGAACGCCGAGCGCGGGCGCCACGACTTCGGGACCCCGGACTGGGACGAGTTCCGCCGGGTCGTCGGCGGGGACGGGCCGTGCAACGCCCAGCGGGTCGCCCACCGGCGCGCCGCGCACGAGGAGGGCGAGTGGGTGCGGGCCGCGGCCACCGCCCACGCCGCCAAGCGCGCGGCCCGAGAGGCGGGTGCGGCATGAGCTCCGACGGGTCCTGGCCGCTGTGGGAGGTGTTCGTGCGCGGCAAGCGCGGGCTCAACCACGTCCACGTCGGCTCGCTGCACGCGCCCGACGCCGAGCTCGCGGTGCGCAACGCCCGCGACCTCTACACCCGGCGCAACGAGGGCGTGTCCATCTGGGTGGTGCCCGCCGAGGCGATCACCGCGTCGTCCCCGGACGAGAAGGACCCGTTCTTCGCGCCCAGCGGCGACAAGGTCTACCGGCACCCGACCTTCTACGCCATCCCCGACGACGTCCCCCACCTGTGAGGCCCGCCGTGGAGCAGAGCAGCGCCGGTGACGGGCACGGGCTCGCCGACCTCGCGGACGACGGCGAGTGGGGTGGCGGCGGGCACTGGGCGTTCGGCACCGGCTTCGCCGAACCCCTCGCGGGCGTCGGGCGGGACGTGCCGGACGGGGTGGACCGCGGCGACCTGGCCGCCTACTGCCTGATGCTGGGCGACGACGCCCTCGTGCTGTCCCAGCGGCTCGCCCAGTGGTGCTCGCGCGCGCCCGAGCTGGAGGAGGACGTCGCGCTGGCCAACATCGCGCTCGACCTGCTCGGGCAGGCCAGGCTGCTGCTGACCAGGGCGGGCGAGGTCGAGGGCGCCGGGCGGGACGAGGACGCGCTGGCCTACCTGCGCGACGAGCGCGAGTTCCGCAACGTGCACCTGGCGGAGATCGAGTGCGGGCCGTTCGCGGGCGGCGACTTCGCCACCACGATCGCCCGGCTGCTGGTGCTGTCCTCGTGGCGGCTCGCGGCGTTCGAGCGGCTGCGCGGCAGCGCCGACCCGGTGCTCGCGGCGGTCGCGGCCAAGGGCGTGAAGGAGCTGGCGTACCACCGGGACCACGCGGCGCAGTGGGCCGTGCGGCTCGGCGACGGCACGGACGAGTCGCACCGCAGGATGCAGGCCGGGCTGGAGCGGGTGCGGCCGTACCTGGAGGAGCTGTTCACCGCGCACCCGGTGGAGCTGCGGCTGGCCGGGGTCGCGGTCGATCCGGGGGAGCTGCGCGCCGAGGTGGACGGGGTGCTGGACGCGGTGTGCGCGGCGGGCGGGCTGACCAGGCCCGGACCGGCGCCCGCCGCGTCGGCGGCCGGGCGCGGCGGGCGGGACGGGGTGCACACCGAGGTGATGGGGTACCTGCTGGCCGAGCTCCAGCACGTGCACCGGTCGCTGCCGGGGGCGCGCTGGTGAGCGGCCCGCGCCAGCCCGGTCCGACCGCGCTGGAGGTCGCCTCGGCGGTGCTCGACCCGGAGCTGCCCGTGCTGACCCTGGCCGACCTGGGGGTGCTGCGCGAGGTCGTGGAGCGCGACGGGCGGGTGCTGGTCACCATCACCCCCACCTACTCGGGCTGCCCCGCCGTGGACGAGATGGGCGCCGACCTGCGGCGCGGGCTCGCCGCGGCCGGGTTCGCCGACGTCGAGGTGCGCACCAGCCTGCACCCGGCGTGGACCACCGACTGGATCACCGAGGACGGCCTGCGCAAGCTGCGCGAGGCGGGCATCGCGCCGCCGTCCCGGATCGGCCCGCGCCCGGTCGGCCCCGTGCCGCTGACCCTCGTGCCGCCGCCCGGCCGGGTGCCGTGCCCGCGCTGCGGGTCGGCCCGCACCGAGGAGCTGTCCCGGTTCGGCGCGACCGCGTGCAAGGCGCTGCGCCGCTGCCTGGCCTGCGCGGAGCCCTTCGAGCACGTCAAGGAGATCTAGATGCCCTTCCACGAGCTGGCGGTCTCCGCCGTCGAGCGGCTGTGCGCGGACGCCGTCGCGGTCACCTTCGACGTGCCGCCCGAGCTGGCCGGGGAGTACGCGTTCCGGGCCGGGCAGCACGTGGCGCTGCGCGACGGGGACGAGCACCGGTCGTACTCGATCTGCGCGGCCGAGGGGAGGCCGCTGCGCATCGGCGTGCGGCGGGTCGACGGCGGGCTGTTCTCGGTGCGGCTGGTCGACCGGGCGCGGGTCGGCGACGTGGTCAGCGTCGGCACCCCGCAGGGCCGCTTCACCCCGTCCGGGGGCGAGCACCACGGCCTGGTCGTGGCCGGGTCGGGCATCACGCCCGCGCTGTCCATCGCGGCGACCGAGCTGGAGCGCGGGGCGCGGGTCAGCCTCGTCTACGGCAACCGGCGCAGCGACACGGTGATGTTCGCGGACGAGCTGGCCGACCTCAAGGACCGGCACCGGGGGCGGTTCCAGCTGGTGCACGTGCTGTCGCGGGAGCCGAGGGACGTGGAGCTGTTCAGCGGCAGGCTCGACGCGGCCAGGCTGTCGGCGCTGCTGACCGGCGTGGTGCCCGCCGGGGACGTCGACCAGTGGTGGCTGTGCGGGCCGCACGGGCTGGTCAAGGACGCGCGGAAGGTGCTGGAGGGCCTGGGCGCGCCGGAGGGCAGCGTGCACCACGAGCTGTTCCACGTCGCCGAGCCACCACCCCCGCCGAACCGGCCGGAGCGGGTGCTGGAGGACTTCGTGCCGGGGGTGGTCGTGCTGGACGGCCGCGAGACCCCGGTCGAGCTGCCCGGCGACGTGCCGGTGCTGGAGGCGGCCCAGCACGTGCGCGGCGACCTGCCGTTCGCGTGCCGGGGCGGGGTGTGCGGGACGTGCCGGGCGAAGCTGGTGACGGGCGAGGTGGAGATGCGCCGGAACTACGCCCTGGAGCCGCACGAGGTGGCCGCGGGGTTCGTGTTGACCTGCCAGTCGATGCCGGTGTCCGGGCCGATCCGGGTCGACTACGACGCTTGATCTGGCACCATCGGTCCGGTGAGCAGATGGGTGTTGGGCGGGTTGGCCGGTGGCACGCTCCTCATGCTGCTGCTGTTCGGGGGCGTGGGCATCACCGGAGTGTCGGGGCTGATCGCGGCCCTGATCGTGTCCGGGGTGGTCGGCGGCCTCCCCGGAGCGGTGATCGGCCTGTCGATCGGCGCCGTCCGCCGCCGCGACAGCGTGACGCGGCTGCCGCCGCACCCGCAGTGGCCCGCGCCGGGGGCGCAGCGCTTTCCGCAGCCCCCGCCGCCGGTGGTCCCGCCGCTGATGACCCCGCCGCCGGTGGCCCCGCCGCCGCCGGCGCGTGCGGCCTCCATGGACCGGTGGGGCGCGATGGTCGGCCGGTGCGAGCTGTCGGTGCAGCGGGTGGCCGCGGCGGCGGCGACCGTGCCCCGCTCGGCGGGCGCGGAGTGGCTGAACCGGATCGTGCACCAGTTCGCGGCCGAGCTGAACGACGTCCGCCGCATCGCGGACCTGGGTCGGGCCCTGGAGGCGACCGCCCAGGACCACCCGGTGAGCGTGCGCCTGGCGGCGGCGGTGAAGGACTTCACGGCGTTCGAGGACGAGGCCGGGCGGGTGGCGCTGAAGCTGGTGCAACAACCCGACCTCGCGTCGGCGCGGGTGCACCTGGAGATGCTGGAGCAGCAGGTGCCGAACCTGACGCTGGGGTGAAGCGGGCCTCGGGCAGTGCGAAACCCGGCAACCGGTCGCGCGACGCCGTCGTCGGGAACCGCCCGGCCCCGCTCACCGCGCCATCGACGACCGCCACCACCCCAGGACCTCCTCCGCCACCTCCGGCGCCGCGACGAGCAGGCCGTCCTCCGGCAGCCTCGCGTCGTCGCCCCGGCGGTCGAGGACCGCCGCGCCCGACTCGACGGCCAGGGACACCGCCCCCGCCACGTCCCACTCGTGGTAGCTGTCCAGCACCGCCGCCGCCGCGTGGCCCAGGGCCACCTGCGCCACGGCCAGCGCCTTCGAGCCCAGCACCCGCACGCCCGTCCCCGCCCCCGCCGCGCGCGAGATGAACTCGCCCATCCCCGGCCACGGGCCCGTCCGCGTCATCTCGGTGCACACGATCGCGTTCGGCGGCTTGTCGCCCAGCCGCACCGGCGTGCCGTTCGCGCGCATCCCGCGCCCCCGCGCCGCCGCGTAGATCTGCGCCCGGTACGGGTCCGCGACCACGCCCACGACCGGGCCCCAGCGGTCCACCAGCGCCAGGCTGTACGCGCACCACGGCACCCCGGCCACGTAGTTCGCGCCGCCGTCCACCGGGTCGACCACCCACCGGTACTCCGCGTCCACCGCCACCGGGCTCGCCGAGTCCTCGCAGAACACCGGGATCGCCGGGAACTCGGCGGTCAGCACCCGCCGGGTGTGCCGCTCCAGGGTCCGATCGGTGTCCGTCACCCAGTCGAAGGGGGAGGCGTCCTCGTCCGGTCGCGCTCCGCGACCGGCCGTCGCCATGATCACATCCGAGGCGTCGTTGGCCAGGCGCCCCGCCACTTCGAGGGCCAGCGACACCAGGCCGGGATCGGCGGGCTGGGTCGGGCGGGACGACAAGACCGTCATGCCGACCTAGTGTCACCGCTCCTGGTGTCCGCGACGCGACCTCCCGGTGAAGCGGCGACGAACGTCAAGCACGACACGCGCTGTTCCGACGCCGTTCACACCACCGAGAGTGACGTGCGAGGTGAGAACACCCCGCCGCGTCACTTAGTCTTCACACATGTCGCGCGCAGGTCTGGACAAGAACCCCCGCGAGGTCGCCGAGATGTTCGACGGCGTGGCGGAGGGTTACGACCGCACCAACTCCGTCATGACACTGGGGTTCGACCGGCGCTGGCGGGAGTGGAGCAGGCGGGTGCTGGACGCCCGCCCCGGTGAGAAGGTGCTGGACCTGGCCGCGGGCACCGCGGTGTCCACGGTCGAGTACGCCGAGTCGGGCGCCTGGTGCGTCGCCGCCGACTTCTCCATCGGGATGCTGCGCGGCGGGGCCAAGCGGGCGGTGCCCAAGGTCGCCGCCGACGCGCTGCACCTGCCCTTCCGCGACGGCGCCTTCGACGCGGTCACGGTCTCGTTCGGCCTGCGGAACTTCCAGGACACCGAGGCGGCGCTGCGGGAGATGGCGCGGGTCGTGCGCCCCGGCGGCAGGCTCGTGGTGTGCGAGGTGTCCAGCCCGACCTTCGGGCCGTTCCGCGCGGTCTACAAGCGGCACCTGCTGAAGGTCCTGCCGGTGGTCGCCAAGCGGGTGTCCTCCAACCCGGCGGCCTACAACTACCTCGCCGAGTCGATGGCCACCTGGCCCGACCAGCGCGCGCTCGGCGAGATCGTCGCCCGAGCCGGGTGGGACGACGTCGCCTGGTTCAACCTCACCGGCGGACTGGTCGCGCTCCACCGCGCGGTCAAGCCCCTCGACTGACCCCGGCGCCCCGCCCAAACCAAGACCTCCCAGACCAAGACCACCCAGACCAAGACCGCCCAGACCAAGACCGCTGGCACCGGGACCGCCGGCACCACCCGGACCGGCGGCACCGGTACCGGTGCCGGGACGACACCGAACCACCGAACCGACGAAGCGCAGCGGCGGCCCCGACCGGGGTGCGCCGCTACCCGCGCGGACCGACCCCGGCAGGCGGTGCCGGGGGACGGCGCCGGGGGCGCTGGGGGACGGCGGACGTGCCGAGCCACTCCCGAACCGTCGCTGAGAGTGACGCACGCCGCAAAACTCGCCACTCCGCCGCCCACGACCGAACCGGGACCAAGATCCCGACAACCCCCTGGACCGAGGTCCCAGGGGCAAAAGTGTGGCCTGCGCCACCGTGAAATCCGAGCTTCGGCCCTCCGCGCCGCGACTTCGGCCTCCCGTCGCCCCGCACCGCGCCCCCGAAGCCCCCCCCCCCCCCCCCCCCCCCCCCCCCCCCCCCCCCCCCCCCCCCCCCCCCCCCCCCCCCCCCCCCCCCCCCCCCCCCCCCCCCCCCCCCCCC
>NZ_JBQGCX010000127.1:0-2418 GCF_052038725.1 Actinosynnema sp. | reverse complement strand
GAGGCCTTCGCCGGCGGCGACGACGACCGCGAAGCCGCCCACGAGCGCGGCCTGGCCGCGCTGGACGACGCCGACTTCGCCCCGTTCTCCGCGCGGGCCTGGAGCACCAGGGGCTCCTACGACTCCGGCGCCTGCCTGAAGTGGCCGCACGCCCCGAGCCAGGGCACCCCGTTCGAGGCCGGAGCGCCGATGCCGAACGCCCCCGTGCTCGTCCTCAGCGGCGACCTGGACGCCAACACCCCCGTCGAGGCGGGCAGGCAGGCCGCCGCGCAGTTCCCGAACGCCGAGGTGGTCGAGATCCAGGGCGCCGGGCACACGCCGTCGGTCAGCGAGGGCGGCATGGTCCGGGTCCTGGAGTTCTACGCGGCGCGATGAGCGCCACCGGTTCGCTCTATCGTGTGCGCCGGTGCAGTGGAGGAGGAGTGGCGTGGCGCGGAACTCCTGGCTGATCGCCCTGGTCTGCGTGATCGGCGACGTCAGCGCCCTGCTGGTGTTCGACGAGCTCGCCGCGCGGTCCCCCGGCGCCCTGCCCACCAGCTTCTGGGCGGCGCTGGTCGTCGTGGCACTGGCGGACCTCGCGCTCGCCCTGCCCGCCCGCTTCACCGGCGCCGTCACGCTGGCGCAGGCCGCCGCCCGCATCGGCACCGCGGTGCTGCTGGGCGGTCCGGACGTCGGCGTCGACGGCCGGGTCGGCAACGCCACCGGCCTGGTCGCCGCAGGCTACCTCGCCGGGGCGTGGCTGCGCGGCCGGTGGGCGTGGGTGGCGCTGGGCGCGCTGGTGCTGGGGGTGCTGGGGGCGCGGTGGACCGCCGTGCCCCCGCAGCCGGACGCGGTCGCCGTGCTGGCCGTCGAGGCGCTGACCAACGCGCTGCTGCCGTGGCTCGCCGGCCGCTACACCTCCTCCAGGATCGCGTTCCTGGAGGAGGTCAAGCGCAAGCGGCGCGACGCCGAGGAGCAGGTGGCCCGCGCGCTCGCCGAGGAGCGCGGCGCGCTGGCCCGCGACCTGCACGACACGATCTCGCACCACGTCAGCGCCATCGGCGTGCACGCGGGCGCGGCCAGGCTGCGGCTCGCCGGACTGCGGCCTGCCGGGCTGCGGTCCACCGGGCAGGGCGGCGACCCCAAGCTCGACGCCGCCCTCGGCCAGGTCGAGCGCTCCGGGCACGCGGCGCTGGCCGACCTGCGGCGGATGCTGGACGTGCTGCACGGCGCGACCCGCGACAGCACCCGCCAGCCGGGCCTGTCCGGGCTCGACGACCTGGTCGACGGGGTGCGGGCGACCGGCGTGCCGGTCGAGGTGAGCACCGAGGCCCTGCGGCCGGACCGGTTGCCCGGATCGCTGGACGTGGCCGCCTACCGGGCCGCGCAGGAGCTGCTCACCAACGCGCTGCGGCACGGCGACGGCGAGCGGGTCGAGCTGCGGATCACCCAGAGCGCCGCCGAGCTGGTGGTGTCCGTGGCCAACGGCGTGCGACCCGGCCCGCCCGCGCACGGCAGCCGCCGGGGGCTGGACGGGGTGCGGCACCGCGCGGCGCTGTTCGGCGGCGGCGTGGTGTGCGGGCCCGACGGCGGCTCGTGGCGCGCCACCGCGACGTTCCCCCTGGAGGCGACCCCGTGACGATCAGCGTGCTGCTGGCCGACGACCACGCGTTCTTCCGCAGCGGCTTCCGGGCCGCGGTGGAGACGCAGGACGACCTGGTGTGCGTGGCCGACGTCGGCAACGGGCGGGACGCGGTGGACCGGGTGCTGGCGCTCGGGCCGGACGTGGCCGTGCTGGACGTGCGGATGCCCAAGCTGGACGGCCTGGAGGCCACGGCCGCGATCCTGGCGGCAGGGGCGGCCACCAGGGTGCTGCTGCTGACCACCTACGACGACGACGGGTACGTGCACCGCGCGCTGGACCTGGGCGCGAGCGGGTTCCTGCTCAAGAGCACCCCCGCGCACGAGCTGGTGGCCGCGATCCGGGTCGTGGCGCGCGGCGACGCGCTGATCGACCCGGCGGTCACCCGCCGCCTGGCGAGCCGGTTCGCGCAGGCGCTGCGGCCCGCCCCGAGCGCGCCGGGGCTGGAGCTGCTGACCGCGCGCGAGCGGGAGGTGCTGGTCCTGGTGGGGACGGGGGCGGCGAACTCGGAGATCGCGGCGCGGCTGCACGTGGGGGAGGAGACGGTGAAGACGCACGTGTCGCGGGTGCTGCGCAAGCTGGACCTGCGCGACCGCGTGCAGGCCGCCGTGTACGCGAACCGGCACGGGCTCGCGCCGCGCGGCGACGGCCGCCCGGCCTGGTGACGCAGCCCGGTGACGCAGCCCGGTGACGCAGCCCGGTGACGCAGCCCGGTGACGCAGCCCGGTGACGCGGCCCGGTGGCCGTGGCTGTTCTCGGCGGAGCTGCGGGCCAGGTTCGACGTGGTGTCCTGGGAC
>NZ_JBQGCX010000126.1:0-2384 GCF_052038725.1 Actinosynnema sp. | reverse complement strand
CCCGCGCCGACCCGGTTGGGGGCGAAGGTCTTGCCGTTCTCCTTGACGTCCGAGCCCGCAGAGTTCATGACCGCGGCCTTGACCTCCTCGGTGGTCCAGTCCGGGTGGGCCTGGCGGACGAGGGCGGCGATGCCGGTGGTGTGCGGGGCGGCCATGGAGGTGCCGCTGATCACCAGGGTGCCGTTGCCGGAGCCGACCAGCGCCGAGGCGATGGTGTCGCCGGGAGCGGCCACGTCCGGCTTCACGACCGGGCCGCGCACGCCGCGCGAGGTGAACGCGGACGGGGTGTCGGCGATCTTCTGGTCGTAGGTGGGCAGCGAGGTGCGCAGGTCACCGGCCTGGCGCACGGACAGGGTGCCCGCCGCGAGGGCCGGGCGCAGCGCCGAGGTGGCGGTGCCGGTGAACTGGAACACCGGGATGGCGGCGTTGCCCGCGATGCCCGCGTTGAAGTTCTCCAGCGCCGAGGTGAACAGCGCGCCCACCGCGCCCGCGGCGGTGGCGTTGTTGGCGCGGGCGCCGGAGCCGCAGCGGCGGGTGGCGTCGACGTCGTCCCACTCCAGCCACACGAACTTGCCCGCCACGGCGGCGGCGTCGGCGGCGCTGAACGGCTGGCAGCCGTCCAGGTTGGACGGGTCGGTCAGCGCGAGAACGGGCTTGGTCTGGTCGTAGCCCGCGTAGTCGAAGTTCTGGCTGTACTGGCCGGCCTGCTTGGCCCCGTTGGCCTCGGCGGCGTCGCGCAGCACGAAGGCGTCGCGGGTGCTGGCCACGGTCAGCGCCTCGGGGGTGCTGCCGGGCGAGCCGCCGATGTCGTACAGGTCGCCGCCGTTGCCCGCCGAGAACACGGTGAGCACGCCCGCGGCGTTGAGCTTGCGCACGAACAGGCTGTCGGGGTCGTCCGGGGCGCCGTAGTCGGAGCCCAGGGACAGGTTGACCACGTCGAGGTGGTCGGTGAAGTCGCCGTCGCCGTCGGGGTCGAGCGCCCAGTCGAGCGCCTGCGCGGTGACGTTGGTGGAGCCGTCGCAGCCGAAGACCTTCAGCGCGTACAGCAGCGCCTTCGGGGCGGTGCCGGGGCCGATCCGCATCGCGTCGAGCTGCTCGCCGGAGAGCGTGGTGTAGTCACCGGTGAAGGTGCTGCCGTCGGCGTTGACGCCGAAGCCCGCCGCGGTGCCCGCCACGTGCGTGCCGTGGTCGTTGCAGTCGAGGGGGTTCGGGTCGGGCTTCGGGGTGCTCAGCGCGGGGTCGTCGCTGCCGCCGTCGTAGGCGTCGCCGACGAAGTCGTAGCCGCCGACCACCTTGGCGGTCGGGAAGTACGAGGCGTCCACGACGTTCGGGTCGATCGCCCGGTACGCCTCGGGCGTGCCGGGACCGGCGAACGCGGCGTGCGTGTAGTCGATGCCGGTGTCGATGATGCCGACGCGGGTGCCGTCGCCGAGCTTGCCGTACTGCTGCCACGCCTTGGCCGTGTTGGTCAGCTGCACGGCGCTGGAGTTGGTGCGGGTCTTGGGCACCACGGTGCGGATGGACTTCACGTCCGACCGGGACGCCAGCTCGCGCACCTTGGCCGCGTCGGCGGTGACGACCACGCCGGGCACGCCGTTCGCGGTGCGGAACAGCTCCTTGGTGCCGGAGTCCTTGGCCCGCAGGTCGCCGACGACCTGGTCGGTGACCTTGGTGGTCTCGCCCTTGGTGGCCTTGGCGGCCTCCTTGGCCTGCTGCTTGCTCGCGCCCTGGCCGGTCTTCTCGGTGAAGGTGTCGACGGCGGGCTTGGCCTCCAGCTCGACGAACGCGGTCACCGCGCCCTTCGCCGAGGCCAGGCGACCGGCCACCTTGGTCTGGAGCTTGGCGGCGTCCAGGCCCCTGGCGGGTTTCACGGACGGCGTGGTGGCCTGCGGACCCTCCGCCGCCAGCGCCGCGCCGGACAGGGAGCCGGTGAGCAGGACCGCGGCGAAGACCGGGATCACTGCCTTCCTGGCTCGGTTGGTGGAACGACTCACGACTTGCCCCTACCGAGGCCGGTACGACCTTGGCGGGCAGCGCGGAGCACTGAGGGGGGACACCACCGGCGGGCCGGGGTGGGCCGACTGCGCACCGAGTAGGGACTGCCCGCGTGGTGCCGCGCCCTCTACGGCACCGGGTCAACCTCGTTGAGGGAACCTAATCGGTATACGTAGCCAGACAATTACTCCATGCGAGTGGTGGCACTCACGGTTTTCCCCGGCAACGGTCAAATGAGACGGATCAAGCCGGTGAACGGGGGGTTCGGCCACCCGTTCGGTTTTCCCCCGGACGTGCGGAAGGGCCGACCGCCGGAGCCGTCCGGCCGTGGGGTACCCCCGGGTTGGGGCCCCCCGGGGGGGGCGGCCAGCGCCGAGCGGCGCCGCGGG
>NZ_JBQGCX010000125.1:0-5440 GCF_052038725.1 Actinosynnema sp. | reverse complement strand
AGGGTGGTGGGTGGGGTGGGGGGTGGAGAAGTGGGAGAGGTGGTGGGAGAGCGCTTGCCTTCGGTGGGGTCGAGATGGGGATTGGGGGATGTCAGGAGGCGGGAAAGGGCTTGCTTCGCGGCTTCGAGGTGGGGGTTTTGGGACATGTCGGCCTTCTTCGGGTCAGCGGGTCACCAGGGTTGGGTGCGTTCTCGGAATTCCAGGGCTGTTGCCACGTGCGCTCTCGTCGGTTCGGGGGCGCCGTCCAGGTCTGCGAGGGTCCAGGCCACTCGTAGGCAGCGGTCCGCGCCTCTTCCGGTCAGGGCGCCCCTCGACAGGGCCAGTTGGAGGGCGTGGGTCGTCGTTTCGGGTAGGGGGTGGTCGCGTCTGAGGACCGGGCCGGGGACTTGGGCGTTTGACTGCCAGCCGTGCTCCGACCAGCGGTGGACGGCTCTCGCCCTCGCCTCCGCCACCCTTGAGCGGACTACCGCCGTTGACTCCGGTGGGGCGGGCTGGGCGGCGATCGTGGCCTCGGTCAGGGGGCGCATGGGGACGCGCAGGTCCACCCGGTCCAGCAGTGGGCCCGAGAGCTTGGACTGGTACCTGCGGCGCACCGCCGACGGGCAGGTGCAGTCGAGGTCCCTCGCGGGGGCGCAGGGGCAGGGGTTCGTCGCCAGGACCAGTTGGAAGCCCGCCGGGTAGCGGACCACGCCGTCGCTCCTCGCCACGCGGACCTCGCCCTCCTCCAGGGCGGTGCGCAGGGAGTCGAGCTTGGCGGCGCCGAACTCGCACGCCTCGTCCAGGAACAGCACGCCGCGGTGGGCTCGGCTGACCGCGCCCGGTTTCGCCAGGCCGGAACCACCGCCCACCAGGGCCGAGATGGAGGTGGAGTGGTGCGGGGCGACGAAGGGCGGGGTGGTCACCAGCGGGGTCTCCTCGGTGAGCAGGCCCGCCACGGAGTGGACCGCCGTGACGCTCAGCGCCTCCTCCACCGACAGCGGCGGCAGCAGGGTCACCAGGCGTCTGGCCAGCATCGTCTTCCCGGTGCCCGGCGGGCCGGTCAGGAGCAGGTGGTGGCCGCCCGCCGCGGCCACCTCCAGGGCCCACCTCGCCTCCGGTTGGCCCACCACGTCGGCCAGGTCCGGGCCCCGCGCGGCGTCGGACCAGGTGGGCGGGCCCGGTGGCGCCAGCGCGGTGTCGTCGCCGGACAGCCAGGTGATCACGTCGCGGAGGGAACCAGCGCCCAGGCAGTCCAGGTCGGTCACCAGGGACGCCTCGGGGAGGGCGGACAGGGGGACCACGGCCCGCCTCAGACCCGCCGAGCGGGCCGCCACCAGAGCGGGCAGCACGCCCCGCACCGGGCGGACCCGGCCGTCCAAGGCCAGCTCGCCCAGCAGGGCCACGCCCTCCAGGCGGTCCGGCGGGACCACCTGCGCCGCCGCCAGCACGGCGCACGCCAGCGCCACGTCGTAACCGGTGCCGCCCTTCGGCATCGACGCCGGGGACAGGCCCAGGGTGACGCGGTGCGCGGGCCACTGCTGGCCGCTGTTGCGCACGGCCGCGCGCACCCGGTCCTTGGACTCGTGCAGCGCCGCGTCGGGCAGGCCGAGCAGCTGGGTGCCGACCGACCCCGCGCCCACGTCGGCCTCGATCTCGACGGGCACGCCCTCCACACCGCGCAGCGCCACCGACCACGCCCTCGCCAGCGCCATCACACGCCCCTGACGTGTCGCAGCCGCACCGGGCCTCCTGGGGGCCACTCCAGGCCCACCAGGTCGACGCGCACCCCCACCCCGGACAGCCGGTGCTCGCGGCGCCACCGGTACGCGGTCCGGCGCACCCGGTCGAGCTGCTCGGGCGTCGCCGCCTCCAGGGGATCGCCCCGGCCGGACCCCGAGCGGCACTTCACCTCGCACACCACGAGCCGCACGCCGTCCGTGGCGACCACGTCCAGCTCGCCCGAGGCGCAGCGCCAGTTCCGGGCCAGCACCACCAGGCCCTGGCGCTCCAGGTAGCGGCACGCGACGCTCTCGCCGAGCCTGCCGAGCACGTGGGAAGCGGTCACGACGACCTCCGAAGGAGAAGGGGAAAGCTGCTTCGGGATCGACTGTGCGCCCGCGGGAGAGCGGGTGGCGACGGGGAGAGCGCGGGCTGTGGAGAAGTCCTCGGGCTGTGGAGAGAGCGGGGAGGAACTCGGCGGAACCTGCTAGAGGGGGTGGAGCCCCGGAGGAGCAGGAGACCGTGGAAGACCCCGGAAACACCGGAAGGGGCCCTCCCGCAGGAGAGCCCCTTCCCGAGGCCGAGACCGAGACCGCGACCGGCCGGCCGGACGACCGGTCGACGCGCGCTGGATCAGGTGTTGAACGGCCCGCTGTCCGGCAGCCTCAGCTCCGGCTTGTCCAACTCCTCCACGTTCACGTCCTTGAACGTGATCACCCGAACGTTCTTGACGAACCGGGCGGGCCGGTACATGTCCCAGACCCAGGCGTCGGACATCCGCACCTCGAAGTAGACCTCGCCGTCCGCGTTGCGGACCTGCACGTCCACCGTGTTGGCCAGGTAGAACCGCCGCTCGGTCTCCACGACGAACGAGAACTGGTTGACGATGTCGCGGTACTCCTTGTACAGCGACAGCTCCATCTCGGTCTCGTACTTCTCGAGATCCTCTGCACTCATCACGCCTCCGCGCGGGTGTTCATCGATCCGCGCCCCTCCTCGTCGCGGGCCTGCCACCGCCGGTCTGCGGGGGTCCTCCATTCTGGACCACGCCTGCGGTGGGGACGCCGCGCGCCACCCGGTGCGGTGGTGGTTCCAGGCCGAGCCTGGCCGCCGCAGCCGCCACGTTCGCATACGACCAGCGGTGCTGCCCACTCGGCCCGTGTTCCAGCAGCGCCGCGGTGTGCGCCGCGGTGCCGTACCCCTTGTGCACGTCGAAGCCGTAGACCGGCAGCTCCTCGTGCAGCTCGGCCATGATCCGGTCCCTGGTGACCTTCGCCAGCACGGACGCCGCGGCCACGCAGGCGGCCACCCGGTCACCCTTGACCAGCGGCGCGTTCGGCGCGGTCAGCCCCGGCACCGGGAACCCGTCGGTCAGCACGTAGCCGGGGTGCGTGCCCAGCCGGGCCACCGCCCGGCGCATCCCCTCGACGTTCGCCACGTGCACGCCGATCGCGTCCACCTCGTCGGCGGGCACCACCACCACCGCGTGGTCCAGTGCCCGCTCCAGCACGAGGTCGTGCATCCGGTCGCGCGCGGCGGCGGTCAGCAGCTTCGAGTCGGTGAGCCCCGCGAACCTGGCCGCGTCCCCGGTCCGCAGCACGGCCGCCGCCACCACGAGTGGCCCCGCGCACGCGCCCCGACCGGCCTCGTCGACCCCGGCGACGGGGCCGAGCCCGCGCCGGTCGAGCGCGGCCTGGAACGCCCAGGTGCCCGAGGTCGACCGGACCTGGGCGCGCACTGGCTTGCGGATCACCAGCCGACCCTATCCCAGCCCACCCCGCCGGAACCTCCCGCGCACGCGCCTGCCCAGCAGCAGCACCGGCCACGCGGCGGCGGCCCCGACGCCGAGCGGCGCCGCGTCCTGCCAGGCGGGCGCGCCGATCGCGGCGGCCTGCGGGTCGTGGTCGTCGATGGACTTCCACCGCGACGGCGGCAGCACCACCAGCCGCGCCTTGCCGACCACGTCGGTCACCGGCACCAGCCCGCCCTCGCGCCCGTCGCCCTGGCAGCGCGAGTCGCACGAGTCGTTCCGGTTGTCGCCGAGCACGAACAGGTAGCCGGGTGGCACGTCCAGCTTCGGGAACGACTCCTGGACGGTGCTGCGCCCCGGCTCCCAGTAGACGTACGGCTCGTCCAGCGGCTTGCCGTCCACCTTGACCCGGTTCCGCTCGTCGCAGCACTCCACGCTCTGCCCGCCGACGGCGACGACCCGCTTGACGAAGTCCTCCTCGTTCGGCGAGGGCAGCCCGATCAGCTGGCCGAGCGAGGCCACCACCCCGGCGAGGCCGCCGGTGTCCTGCGGCGGGTGGAACTCCTGGTTGACCCAGGAGTCCGGCCCGTGGAAGACGATCACGTCACCGGGCGAGACGTCGGTGAACCGGTAGGTCAGCTTGTCCACGAGCACGCGGTCGCCGTAGCAGCCCGCGCACCCGTGGAGGGTCTGCTCCATCGACTCGGACGGGATCATGTAGACCCTGGCGAGGAACGACTGGATCAGGAACGCCAGCCCGACCGCCACGAGGACGAGGACGGGCAGCTCCTTCCAGAAGGCGCCCTTGCGCCCCTTGCGGGCGCGCTCGCGCCAGCGCTGGACGGCCTCCTCGTCGACCGGTTCCTCGGGATCCTCTCCGGAGGGCCGCCGGTGACGTCCGACGTAGAACACCGAGTCAGGTTACCGACTTCCCCTGTGTGACCTTGGTCAGCCTGGCGCGCAGCCGCCTGCCGAGGAGCAGGACCGGGAAGGCCGCCGCGAGGCCCGCCCCCGCCGGGAGGCCGCTCTGCCAGGCGGGCGCGCCGATGGCCTGCGCCTGCGGGTTGTGGTCGCCGATGCCCTGCCAGCGCGAGGGGGGCAGCACGATGACGCGCGCCTTGCCGATCACCTCGGACTCGGGGACCGCGCCGTTGACGCCGCCGCCGCCCTGCTTGCGGGAGTCGGTGGAGTTGGTGCGGTTGTCGCCCATCACCCACAGGCTGCCCTCGGGCACGGTGACCGGCGCGAACGGCTCGTGGTCCTCGGGGGACGTGCCGGGCTGCCAGTAGATGTAGGGCTCGTCCAGCGGCTTGCCGTCCACCAGGAGCCGGTGCTGGTCGTCGCAGCACTCGACGGTCTGGCCGCCGGTGGCGATGACGCGCTTGACGAAGTCGCGCTCGTCGGGCGGCGCGAGGCCGATCAGGGAGGCGACCGACTGGAGGCTGCTCACGACGGGGTTGTCGGAGCGGCTGGAGGAGAAGTCGTTCTGGCCCCACGACGGGGGACCGCGGAAGACGACGACCTCGCCGGGCTCGATGTCGCTGAACTTGTACGTCAGCTTGTCCACGAGCACGCGGTCGTTCTGGCAGCCGGTGCACCCGTGCAGGGTCTGCTCCATCGACTGCGAGGGGATGACGTACACCCGCGCGAGGAAGGTCTGGATGAGGACGGTGAGCACCAGCGCGGTGCCCGCCAGGATCAGCAGCTCGCGCCAGAGCGGCTGCTTCTTCTTCTCCTCGGCGCCGCCACCGTCCGTGACCGGGGCCTGCTCGGACCCGGCCACGGGGGGACGATCCTGGTCACCTTCGCCCGATGAGGGCCGCACGGCGTCTGTCCCACGGTGAGACATTACCCACCGTGCGTGAGCACCGCGTCAGGAGGCCGGGAAGGGCTCAGGCGCCCGGCTTCGCGTCGCGCTTCTCCTTGATCTTGGCGGCCGTGCCGCGCAGGTCGCGGAGGTAGTAGAGCTTCGCGCGGCGCACGTCGCCGCGG
>NZ_JBQGCX010000124.1:0-3061 GCF_052038725.1 Actinosynnema sp. | reverse complement strand
GTTCTGGTCGGGATGTGGGCTCGGGTCGGGGCGCTGGCTCGGGGCCGCGGCTCGGGATGGTGTGCGCGGGGTGGTGTTCTCGGGATGGTGCGCGGAGTGGTGTGCGTGCGGGGTTCGGGGGTGTTGTGGGGTCAGGGGGTCGGGCGGGTTCTCAGGCGGACCGTCGCGGTCAGGCCGTTCGGAGTGGCTTCGGTCAGGGTCAGGGCGCCGCCCGCCGAGGTGATGAGCTCGGCGCAGATCGCCAGGCCGAGGCCGGTTCCCGCGATGTTCTGGTGGCGGGGCGAGCGCCAGAAGCGGCTGAGGGCGTTCGCGCGCTCCTGGTCGTCCAGGCCCGTGCCGTTGTCGGTCACGTGCAGCTCCACGTCCTCGCCCGCCGTCCCGGCCCAGATCCTGATCTCGGTGGCGCCGGACAGCCGGATCGCGTTGCCCACCAGCTCGTCGAGCACGCTGCCCAGGCCGCCCGGCGGTTCGAGCACGCGCAGACCAGGGGGGACCTCCACCCGCAGCGCCACGCCGCCCGCCAGCGCCCGCCAGCCGGGCGCGTGCGCGGCCAGCAGCGGGTCGACCTCCACCGGTTCCGCCGACGACGCGCTGTCCAGGCGGGTCGCGGCGAGCAGGGCGTCCAGGACCCGGCCCATCTCCTCCGCCTCCTCCACGGCGATCCGCTGCGCCTCGCGGCCCGCGTCGTCGCGGACGTGGTGCTCCAGGTCGTCCACCGCCAGCCGCAGGCTCGCCAGCGGGTTGCGCAGCTGGTGGGAGGCGTCCGAGACGAACGCCCGCTGGCGGCGCAGCGCCCGCCCCACCACGTCCACCATCGTGTTGAACGACGCCGCCAGCCTGCGCAGCTCCGGCGGGCCCCCGACCTCGTCCACGCGCGCGTCCAGCTCGCCGCCCGCGACCGCCGCGGTGGCCTCGTCCAGGCTGCGCACCGGGCGCAGCACCCACCGCGACATCGGCCACGCCACCGCGACCGCGCCCAGCAGCGGCAGCAGGCCGAGCAGCGCCAGGAGCCCCCACTGCCGGGCCACCTCGGCGCGCAACCGCCCGGTCGGCGAGATCGTCACGACCGCCGCCACGACCTCGCTGTCCCGCCCCACCGGCTCCACCACGACCAGGTCGCGCCGCTCCCACGGCCACACCGACGGGTCGCCCTCGCCCCGGTAACCGCTGAACGCCGCGTGCAGGCCCGCGCGCACGGCCGGGTCGCTGCGGTCGAACGGGGTCCGGGACTCCACCAGCGCGGTGCCGTCCGTGCCGATCAGCGCCGCCGGGATGCCGTAGAGCTGGTCGTAGCGCACCAGCTCCTCGCGCAGCGCGGTCAACCGGTTGGAGGCGAGCGCGTTCTCCGCGAGCGAGGCGAACCGGCTCGCGTCGCCCAACCGGTCCAGGTAGGTGGCCTGGCTCTCGCGCTGCACGACGGAGAACGCCAGCGGCACGCCGAGCGCGCCCACCAGGCCCACGAGCAGCGGCACGATCAGCGCCAGCAGTCTCCGGAACACGCCGACCTCCGCCGGGGGACACGGTCACGGCCCGGTGCGACCTGGGCGCCGGGCGCGCGTTCTTGAAGCTCGGGCGCCGGGAGCGGCGCCCGACGAGAGGGGAGAGCCATGCTACGCAAGACGACGGCCGCGCTCGCCGTCCTGGTCGGACTGGGCCTCGCGCCCGCCGCGACCGCGAGCGCGAACGCGGTGAGCGCCGGGACCACCACCGCGAACTGCGCGGTCGACTGGGGGTCGCAGGACCAGCAGTCCGCCGACACCTCGCCCGGTCCGCTGGTCGACCTGCGGGCCGGGCAGCAGGAGTGCTTCGACCGGCTGGTGTTCGACATCCCCGGTGGCGGGGCGGGCGAGGGTCACCTGGTCGGGTACCGGGACGTGATCCACGCGGACGGCAGCGGCGAGGTGATCCCGCTGCGCGGGGGCGCGAAGCTGCTGGTGGTGGCGCACTCGCCCGCGCACGACGACGACGGCGCCCCCACCTACACCTTCGCGGACCGGTCCGAGCTGGTGGACGTCACCGGCTACCGGACGTTCCGGCAGGTCGCCTGGGGCAACTCGTTCGAGGGGCGCTCGACCGTCGGGCTGGGGGTGCGCGCCCGCCTGCCGTTCCGGGTGTTCACCGGGCCGGGGGGGCTCGTGGTGGAGGGCGCGCACTCCTGGTGACCCCGCGCTGAGGACCGCCCCCGGCCGGACCCGGGTGGAGCAGCTCCACCGGGGTCCGGCCTGGTCACGGGGTGACGACGATGCGGTAGCCGACGCCGCGCACGGTCTCGATGCGGACCTCCGCGCCGAGCTTGCCGCGCAGCGCGGCGATGTGGGTGTCCAGGGTGCGCGACGGCGCCTCCCAGTGCGCCTTCCAGACCTGGTCGACGATCAGGTCCCGGCTCACCACCGACCCCGCCCGGCCGACCAGCAGGGCGAGCAGGTCGAACTCCTTGCGGGTCAGCGCCAGCGGGCGGCCTGCCACGCTCGCCTCGCGGGTGGCCGGGTCCAGGGTGAGCGGGCCCAGCCCCAGCGCCTCGGAGCGGCCGGACCCGGCGCGCGCGTCGCGGGTGCGGCGCAGCACCGCCTCGATCCTGGCCAGCAGCTCCGCCGTGCCGAACGGCTTGACGACGTAGTCGTCGGCGCCCGCGCGCAGGCCCAGCACCCGCTCGCGCTCCTCGCCGCGCGCGGTCACCGCGATCACCGCGGTGCCCCGCCGGTCGCGCAGCTCGCGGAGCACGTCCAGGCCGTCGCCGTCCGGCAGGCCGAGGTCGAGCAGCACGACGTCGACCGGGGCGGCGGCGAGCGCCGCGGCGGCCGACGCCGCCCGGTGGACCTCGTAACCCGCGTGCCGCAGTGCGGTGAGCAGACCACGCGCCACCCGGTCGTCGTCCTCGACGACGAGTATGCGCACGTCGGTCTACTCGTCCGGCTGCTTCTGCTTCGCCGGGTCCTCGGCGACCGGGGTGGCCGGAGCAGCCGTCGAGCCCTCGGCCTTCGAGTCCTGCGCCGTCGGGTCGGCCGAAGCGGAAGCCGAAGCCGTGGTCGAAGCCGGAGCCGTGGTCGAAGCCGGGTCCGCC
>NZ_JBQGCX010000123.1:0-1835 GCF_052038725.1 Actinosynnema sp. | reverse complement strand
AACTACGGGCGGATCGACCCCGAGCTGTCGCGGGAGCTGTTCATCCGGCACGCGCTGGTGCAGGGCGAGTGGAGCACGCACCACGCGTTCTACGCGCGCAACCAGGAGCTGCTGGCCGAGGTCGCGGAGCTGGAGAACCGGGCGCGGCGGCGGGACATCGTGGTCGACGAGGAGACGATCTTCGACTTCTACGCGGAGCGGGTCCCGGCGGACGTGGTGTCGGCGCGGCACTTCGACTCGTGGTGGAAGAAGGCGCGGCACGAGGACGCCGAGCTGTTGACGTTCAGCAAGAAGATGCTGGTCAACGACGTGGCGAAGGTGGAGCCCGAGGCCTACCCGGACGAGATGGACCGGGGTGGGCTCACGTTCTCGCTGTCCTACCGGTTCGAGCCGGGGGTGGGCGGGGACGGGGTGACGGTGCGGTTGCCGCTGCCCGCGCTGACGAAGGTGCCGGACGACGCGCTGTCGTGGCAGGTGCCGGGGCTGCGGACCGAGCTGGTGGTGGCGCTGATCCGGTCGCTGCCCAAGCCGGTGCGGCGCAACTTCGTGCCGGTGCCGGACGTGGCGGCGGCTGCGCTGTCGAGGATCGGGGTGGACGAGGCGCTGCTGCCCGCGCTGGAGCGGGAGCTGCGGGCGCTGACCGGGGTCGTGGTGCCGCGTGAGGAGTGGAACCTCGACCAGGTTCCCGATCACCTGAGGTTGACGTTCCAGGTGGTGGGGGAGGCGGGCGAGGAGCTGGCCGTGGGGAAGGACCCCGCGGCGTTGAAGTTGCGGCTCAAGCAGCGGTTGCGGGCGAGCCTGGCGGAGGCCGCGGGGAGCTGGGCCCGGACCGGGGTGGTGCGGTGGGACTTCGGCGACCTGCCGCGCGCGGTGCGGCGGGAGCGGTCGGGGATCGTGGTCACGGCCTATCCGGCGCTGGTGGACAAGGGGACCAGCGTGGCGGTGGAGATCCTGGACACGCCTGGGCGGCAGGCGCACGCCATGCGGTTGGGGACGCGGCGGCTGGTCACGTTGAACGTGCCGTCGCCGGTGAAGCTGCTGCAGCGCGGGTTGAGCAACTCGGAGAAGTTGACGCTGACCCGGAACCCGCACGGCGGGGTCGCGCCGTTGTTGGCGGACTGCATCGCGGCGGCCGTCGACAAGCTGGTGGCCGACGCCGGGGGGCCGGTGTGGAAGCAGGACGCCTTCGCGGGGTTGACGGAGAAGGTCCGGGTCGGGCTGGGCGAGGCGGTGTTCGAGGTTGTGGGGCGGGTTCGGAAGGTCCTGGAGGCGGCTCAGGAGGCCGAGCTGGCCATCGGGGCGGTGCGGGGGCCTGGGGTTGAGGAGTCGTTGGCCGACGCTCGGGCGCAGTTGAGCGGGCTGGTGCACGCCGGGTTCGTGGCTGAGGCCGGGGCGGCCCGGTTGGACGATGTGGTGCGGTACCTGAAGGGGATCTCGGTTCGGGTGGAGAAGCTCGGGCGGGATGTTCGGCGGGATCAGGAGTGGATGGACCGGGTGCACGCGGTGCACGCGGAGTACCGGGAATTGCGGGCCAAGTTGCCTTCGGATGAGCCGCAGCCGGGGTTGGACGAGGTTCGGTGGATGGTGGAGGAGCTGAGGTTGAGCTACTTCGCGCAGACCATCGGGGCTCGGTACACGGTTTCGGACAAGAGGATTTTTAAGGCTTTGGACGCGATTCCTCGGTGAGTCGGTCTTGGGTGGGTTGGTGTTGGGTGGGCGAGTGGGTGGTGAAGGGCTTTAAAAACTGAAGAGCACGCCTCGCCGGCGGGGCAGACCTCCAAAAAAGAGGGGGACGGGCTCTGCCGGCCGGTGGCCGTTGGTCCTGTGGTCCCGTT
>NZ_JBQGCX010000122.1:0-1904 GCF_052038725.1 Actinosynnema sp. | reverse complement strand
GGGGGGCGGGTCGGCCCCGGGGGGTGCCTCTCGGGGGTGCGGGCCGGGGCGGGCCGCCGGGACAACCGGGGGGGCGCGGGCCGGGGGGGGGGGTGGACCCACGGGCCGGCGCGGACCCCGAAGACCTCGGCGACCAGCTCCGCGGTGAGCACCCGCGCGGGTGGCCCGTCGGCGACGACCCGGCCCCGGTGCAGCACGTGCACGCGGTCGCAGTACGCCACGGCCAGCGCCAGGTCGTGCATGACGGTGAGCGTGGTGGTGCCGAGCGCGCGCACCAGGTCGAGCAGCTCCAGCTGGTAGCGGATGTCCAGGTGGTTGGTGGGCTCGTCGAGCACGAGCAGCCTCGGCTGCTGCGCCAGCGCCCGCGCCAGCAGCACCCGCTGCTTCTCCCCGCCGGAGAGGGTGTCGAAGTCGCGCCCGGCCAGGTGCGCGACACCGGTCCTGGCGACCGCCTCGGCGCAGATCCGGCGGTCGTCGGCGGTGTCGCGGTCCAGCGGGCCCTTGTGCGGGTTGCGGCCCATCGCGACCACGTCGGCGACCGTGAGCACGAAGTCGCTGCCGCTCTCCTGCACCACCACGGCGGTGCGCCGCGCGGACTCGCGGGCGGTGAGCCCCCACACGTCGGCCCCGTCGACCCGCACCGCCCCCGCCGCCGGGCGCAGCGCCCGGTAGACCGCGCGCAGCAGCGTGGACTTGCCGCTGCCGTTGGGCCCGACGACGCCGACCACCTCCCCCGCGCCCACGGTCAGGCTCGCCCCGGCCACCACCGGGCTCCCGCCCAGCTCCACCGAGACCCCGTCGACCACGACCCTCGGCGGCCCGCTCCCGTTCGCGCTCACCCGAACCTCGCCTCCCGCCCGGCCTCGCGCTGCCGCAGCAGCCAGATGAAGAACGGCACCCCGAACACCGAGGTGACGATGGACAGCGGCAGGTCGCTCGGCGCGAGCACGGTGCGGGCGGCCAGGTCCATCAGCACCAGGAACACCGCCCCGGTGAGCGCGGCAACCGGCAGCAGCGCGCGGTGCTCCGAGCCGACCACCATCCGGCACAGGTGCGGCACGATCAGCCCGACGAACGCCACCGCCCCGCTGACCGCGACGACGACCCCGACCACCAGCGAGGTCACCACGAGCATCCGCACCCGGAACCGGGCGACGTCCAGGCCGAGGGAGACCGCCGTCTCCTCCCCGGCGAGCAGCGAGTTCAGCGACCGGGCCTGGGTGAGCAGGTAGAGCACGCCCGCGACCACGCACGCGGCGGGCGCGCCCAGGTCGCCCCACTCGGTGGAGCCGAGGCTGCCGAACAGCCAGACCAGCACGCCCTGCACGTCGTAGGGGCTGGCGTGCAGCAGCAGGAGGCCGTAGAGGGCCTGGAACAGGTAGGCCAGCGACACCCCGGCCAGGATCAGCCGGAACGGGGTGACCCGGCCCGCGCGCTGGGCCAGCAGGTAGACCAGCAGGGTGGCGGCGAGCGCGCCCGCGAACGCCGCCGAGGACAGCCCGAGCCCGGCGACGGCGGAGGAGCCGACCACCAGCACCAGGACGGCCCCGAGGGACGCGCCGGAGGAGACGCCGAGCAGGTACGGGTCGGCCAGCGGGTTGCGCACCACGGCCTGGAGCACGACCCCGACCGAGGCAAGCCCCGCGCCGACCACGGCGCCCAGCAGCGCCCTGGGGAGGCGGAACTGCCACACGATGTGGTCGTTCACCGGGTCGGCGGGGTGGAACAGGTCGGCGGAGAGGTGGTGCAGCACGACCTGCGCGGTCTCCCGCAGCGGGACGCGCACCGGGCCCAGCGAGGTCGCCAGCAGGACGCTGAGCACGAGCGCGCCGCCCAGGCCCAGCAGCACCGCCGCGAGCCGGGTGCGGCGCGGGGCTTGCCTCGGTCGGGGTCGTGCTCCAGGC
>NZ_JBQGCX010000121.1:0-1595 GCF_052038725.1 Actinosynnema sp. | reverse complement strand
GGTGCGCGCGGACGGGCCCCCGGGGGGGGGGCGGGGGGGCGCCGTCCGGGGAGGCGTCGGGGGGCGGTCAGGCCCCGATGAGCCGGGCCGCCAGGTAGCCCTCGATCTGGTCCACGGACACCCGCTCCTGCGACATGGTGTCGCGCTCGCGCACGGTCACCGCGTGGTCGGTGAGGGTGTCGAAGTCGACCGTGACGCAGAACGGCGTGCCGATCTCGTCCTGCCTGCGGTACCGGCGGCCGATGGCGCCCGCGTCGTCGAACTCCACGTTCCAGTGCTTGCGCAGCGCGGCGGCCAGGTCCTTCGCCTTGGGCGAGAGGTCGGCGTTGCGCGAGAGCGGCAGCACGGCGGCCTTCACCGGGGCGAGCCTGCGGTCCAGGCGCAGCACGACGCGCTTGTCCACGCCGCCCTTGGCGTTGGGCGCCTCGTCCTCGGTGTAGGCCTCCAGCAGGAACGCCATCATCGGACGGCCCACGCCCGCCGCGGGCTCGATCACGAACGGGCGGTAGCGGGAGTTGGTGGCCTGGTCGAAGTACGACAGGTCGACGCCCGAGTGGTTGGAGTGCGTGGTGAGGTCGAAGTCGGTGCGGTTGGCGATGCCCTCCAGCTCGCCCCACTCCTGGCCGCCGAAGCGGAAGCGGTACTCGATGTCGACGGTGCGCTTCGCGTAGTGCGACAGCTTCTCCGCCGGGTGCTCGTAGTGCCGCAGGTTGTCCGCCGAGATGCCCAGCTCCGTGTACCAGCGGGTGCGCTCGTCGATCCAGTACTGGTGCCACTGCTCGTCGGTGCCGGGCTCGACGAAGAACTCCATCTCCATCTGCTCGAACTCGCGGGTGCGGAAGATGAAGTTGCCGGGCGTGATCTCGTTGCGGAACGACTTGCCGATCTGGCCGATGCCGAACGGCGGCTTGCGGCGCGAGGTGGTCTGCACGTTCAGGAAGTTCGTGAAGATGCCCTGCGCGGTCTCGGGCCGCAGGTAGTGCAGGCCCTCCTCGGTCTCGACCGGGCCGAGGTGGGTCTTGAGCAGGCCGTTGAACATGCGCGGCTCGGTGTACTGGCCGCGGGTGCCGCAGTTGGGGCACGGCACGTCGGAGACGTCGCCCTCGGCCACGTCCTTGCCGGTGCGCTCGGCGTACTCCTCGGACAGCGTGTCCTGCCGGAACCGCTTGTGGCAGGAGTTGCACTCGACGAGCGGGTCGACGAACGCCTCGACGTGCCCGGAGGCGGTCCACACCTCGCGCGGCAGGATGACGGAGGAGTCCAGCCCGACGACGTCCTCGCGCCCGCGCACCATGAAGTTCCACCACTGGCGCTTGATGTTGTCCTTGAGCTCGACCCCGAGCGGCCCGTAGTCCCACGCGGACCGGGTGCCGCCGTAGATCTCCCCGCACGGGTAGACGAAGCCACGGCGCTTGCAGAGGCTGACGACGGTCTCGATGCGATCGGCTGCCACGGGGGCTCCATCGGGGCTGCGGGGGGAGAACGGATGCGTCAGGGTAGTCCCAGTGCCGCGCCCCCCATCGGGCGACCGGGGGCGGGTGTGGATCACGGGCGGTGATCGCGAAGGGGGCGTTGGGCGAGGTGCCGAAGACCTG
>NZ_JBQGCX010000120.1:0-3547 GCF_052038725.1 Actinosynnema sp. | reverse complement strand
CGTCGACGGCTTCGACGCCGCGTCCAAGGCCGCGATCCTGGCCTCGCTGGCGTTCCACAGCCGGGTGACCGCCGCCGACGTGCACCGCGAGGGCATCTCGGCGGTCAGCGCCGCCGACATCGCCGCCGCCAAGGGCCTGGGCCGCACCGTGAAGCTCCTCGCGATCTGCGAGCGGGTCAGCCACGGCGACGAGGAGTCCGTCTCCGTCCGCGTGCACCCGGCGATGATCCCGCGCAGCCACCCGCTGGCCAGCGTGGGCGGCGCGTTCAACGCGGTGTTCGTCGAGGCCGACGCGGCGGGCGAGATGATGTTCTACGGCCAGGGCGCCGGTGGCGCGCCGACCGCGAGCGCCGTGCTCGGCGACCTGGTCGCGGTGGCCCGCAACCGGGTGGCGGGCGGCCACGGCCCCCGCGAGTCCGCGTACGCCGCGCTGCCCGCGCGCCCGATGGGGCAGACGCCCACCCGGTACCACATCAGCCTCGACGTCGAGGACAAGCCGGGCGTGCTGGCGCAGGTCGCGGCCGTGTTCGCCGAGCACGGGGTGAGCATCGCCGCCGTGCGGCAGGAGGGCCGCGTCGCCGACGCGAGCCTGGTCATCGTCACGCACGCCGCGACCGACGCGGCGCTGCGGTCCACCGTGGACAAGGTCGGCGGCCTGCCGATCGTCCGCGACGTGGTGAGCGTCATGCGCGTGGAAGGTGGGGAGTCATGACGACCGGAGCGGGCGTGCGACCGGGGTGGCCCGGCATCATCCACGCCTACTCGGAGCGCATCCCGCTCCCCGAGGGCGCGCGCGTGGTCACCCTGCACGAGGGCGGAACGCCCCTGGTCTTCTCGGAGCACCTGTCCGAGGTCACCGGGTGCGAGGTGCACGTCAAGGTCGAGGGCGCGAACCCGACCGGGTCCTTCAAGGACCGGGGCATGACCGTGGCGATGACGCACGCGCTGGCCAGCGGCATCAAGGCGGTGATCTGCGCGTCCACCGGCAACACCTCGGCCAGCGCCGCCGCCTACGCCGCCAAGGCCGGGCACACCGCCGCCGTGCTCGTGCCGCGCGGCAAGATCGCGCTGGGCAAGCTCGCGCAGGCCGTGTCGCACGGCGCGCGCATCCTGCAGGTCGACGGCAACTTCGACGACTGCCTCGAACTGGCCCGCAAGACCTCCGCCGAGTACCCGGTCACCCTGGTCAACTCGGTGAACCCGGTGCGGCTGGTCGGCCAGAAGACGGCGGCGTGGGAGGTGTGCGACGTGCTCGGGCGCGCCCCGGACGTGCACTGCCTTCCGGTCGGCAACGCGGGCAACATCACCGCCTACTGGCGCGGGTACCGCGACTACGCCGAGGACGGCGTGACCACGTCGACCCCGCGCATGTTCGGCTTCCAGGCCGCAGGGGCCGCGCCGCTGGTGCACGGCGCGCCGGTGGCGAACCCGGAGACGATCGCGACGGCCATTCGGGTGGGCAGCCCCGCCTCGTGGAACGGCGCGGTCGCGGCCAAGGAGGAGTCGGGCGGCCTGTTCGAGGCGGTCACCGACGAGAAGATCCTGGCCGCCTACCGCGAGCTGGCCAGGCACGACGGCATCTTCGTCGAGCCCGCCTCGGCGACCAGCGTCGCAGGCCTGCTGGCCACGGCGGCCGATGGCAGGCTGCCGCGCGGGTCGCTGGTGGTCTGCACGGTCACCGGGCACGGCCTCAAGGACCCCGACACGGCCCTGCGGGACGTGGAGGAGGTCGAGCCGCTGCAGGTCGACCCCGGCGCCGTGGCGCGCGCGCTGGAGCTGGCGTGACGGACCTGATCGGCGCGGGCGTCCGGGTCCTCGTCCCGGCGTCCACCGCGAACCTCGGCTCCGGCTTCGACGCGCTCGGCCTCGCGCTGGGCCTGCACGACGAGGTGGACTTCACGATCACCGCCAGCGGGCTGTCGATCACCGTGGAGGGCGCGTTCACCGACGTGCCCACCGACGAGGGCCACCTGGTCGTGCAAGCCTTCCGCAAGGCGTGCGAGCTGCACCGCCTCCCGGTGCCCGGACTGGCGCTGACCTGCCGGAACAGCATCCCGCACAGCCGGGGGCTCGGCTCGTCCGCCGCCGCCGTCGCGGCCGGGGTCGCGGCGGCGTCCGCGCTGGCCGGGCGGGAGCTGGACGCGTCCGCGCTCCAGGTCGCCGCCGAGTTCGAGGGGCACGCCGACAACGTCGCGGCGTGCCTGTTCGGCGGGGTGGCGATCGCCTGGTCGGACGCCGGGGGCTACCGGGCGGTGCGGGTCGACCCGCACCCGGACCTGTCCCCGGTGGTGCTGATCCCGGCGCAGGAGTCGTCCACGAGGACCACCAGGGGGTTGCTGCCCGCGCGGGTTCCGCACTCCGACGCGGCGCACGCGGCCGGCCGGTCGGCGCTGGCCGTGCACGGGCTCACCAGGGACCCGTCGGTGCTGCTGGACGCCCTGCGCGACCGGTTGCACGAGCCCTACCGGGAGCCCGCCTGGCCCGCGACCTCGCGGCTCGTGGCGGAGCTTCGGGAAGCCGGTGTCCCGGCGGCGGTCTCCGGGGCCGGTCCGACGGTGTTCGCGCTGCCCGAGGGCGGGGCGCTGCCCGCTGAGATCGACATCACCGGTTTCCAGGCGCTGGCGGTCCCGGTCGACGTCGACGGCGTGCGGGTTGCGCCACTCGGCTGAGGGCGCGCCACGCCGGACCCCCGGTTGTTGCACCGCGCAGTGGCGGCGTCTACCCTCGGGGCCATCAGTCACCGCGCGCACGGGCGCCGGTGTGGTGCCCGGAGAAGTCTCTCCGGATCGCATTCCTCCAGTGACTTGGTCCCGCGCCGAACGTGCGGGATCGCCGCTGGAAGGCACCCCGCTCGCCGTGTGACCGAGATTGCCGTCTCGTGCCGGCGGTCTTTGTCGCTTCACGCGCTTGAGATCCGCCTGCACCGGGATGGGACTGCCGGCCCGCGACTCGTCGGACGGCAGGTCCGCTGGACCGCGTAGGAGGCGCGGTCCGGTCAGGAAGGACATGTGTGAGCAACACCGATGTGCTGAGCAGTGATTCCGCTGCTCCCAACGCCGCTGCCAGTTCCGGAGCCGAGGAGAACGCTCTGTCCACCCCTACGAACGGCGGCGCCCCGGCGCGCAAGCGCGCGGGACTCTCCGGCATGGTGCTGGCCGAACTGCGTGAACTCGCAGGTCAGCTCGGCATCGACAGCACGGCCAAGCTCCGCAAGGGCGACCTCATCGCGGCCATCAAGGAGCGGCAGGGCGGCACCTCCGGTCGGGGCAGTGCCGCGACGCCGCCGAAGGCCGAGAAGCCGAAGGCCGAGAAGGCCGCCGCGAAGCCCGCCGAGGCCCCCGCCCCCGCCGCCGAGAAGGCGGTCGAGAAGCCGACCCAGCAGCAGCTCGACGTCCCCGAGCGCGCGGGGGAGGAGGAGACCGGGCGTCGCGGCAACCGCCGTCGCCGGTCCGCCAACCGCCCCGCGGGCAGCCCCGAGGCGCCCGTCGCCGCGGCTGCCGCCGCCGCTCCCGCGCAGGTCGAGGCCCCGCAGCAGGCGGAGCAGCGG
>NZ_JBQGCX010000119.1:0-9179 GCF_052038725.1 Actinosynnema sp. | reverse complement strand
GAAGCGAGCCCACGCAGCCCCATTCCCGCGTCCCTCTTTCCCGTTTGGCCTGGCGAAGCCCGAGCACGCACGTCAAGATGCCGCCGCACTGCCCGGAAGACCGCCCGAGTCGGACGGCGTCTTGACGAGCGTGCTTGCCTGAAAGGAGGCCAAACGGGAAAGAGGGACCCCGCCCACCGCAGTGGTAAACGGGACCACAGGACCAACGGTCACCGGCCGGCAGAGCCCGTATCCCCTCTTTTTTGGAGGTCTGCCCCGCCGGCGAGGCGTGCCCTTCAGCTTTTGATCTTCAGCCTTTGATCTTGAAACTCGCCAAGCAGCGAAGATCACCAGAAGTATTCGCCTGCGTTCCTCCCCGCCGAATCTCTATGGTGGACAGCCCCCAACCAAGGAGCCGATCCACAGCATGGCGAAGCACACCCCTGGGATGACCGTGATGTTCAAGCACCAGAAGCACGTGGTCCTCAGGACGAACCTGAAGGTCGGCGGCAAGGACGCGTTGATGATCACGCCGCTGCACAAGGTCAAGCCGTCCGGCGACGCCACCTACATCAAGGAGAACACCAGCTGGGACTACCGCTGGTTCCAGCTCGGTCATGGAACGGTCGTCGAGGCCACTGCGGTCTCCAACACCGGGGTCTTCCCGTTCTCCCTCAACAAGGAGACGATGAAGACCCTCCTGAAGGCGCTGAACTAGCCCTTCCCACGTCCTGAGGACGTCCCCGCACCACTTGCCCCACCGGTACGCCGCACCGCGGCACCTGAGGCACGCGGGGGAGAGAGAAGCCCAGTCAGCCACCGCCCCTCAAGCCGCCCACCGCGAACAACGCCCCTCGTAATACCGCAGCAAAATCGCCTCAACCACCCGATCATGCGCACCGATCGGCTCAGACACGATCTCGGCCCCGCACTCCCGCATCCCCCGGTGAAAAACCCCAGGCGCCAACAACCACGACGCCACCGCAACCCGCCCACCCCACCCAGCCCCAGCCCCAGCTCCAGCCCCACCCACACCCGCACCCGCAGCCCCACCGGCACCCGCGCCCGCACCCACACCCGCAGCCCGAACCTCAGCCACCACCTCCCCGATCCGAGGCGAAGCAGTAGCCGCATACCCAACCCGAACCGGCCCCCCAACCCGCTGGCCCAGCACCTCCGCGACCTTCCGAACCTCCCCCAACGCCCGAGCGTCCGAAGACCCAGCCGCCCCGAGCACCACCGGGTCCCCCTCCCTCCACCCGGCTTCCCGCAACCGCTCCACCACCGCCGGAACCACCGCCGCCCCGATCGGCTCGGTGATCACCACATCCCGGTGCCCCGACGCCACGACCTGCGCAGGCACATCAACCCGCACGTGGTACCCAGCCGCCAAGAACGCAGGCACCACCACCGCCGCCCCCCGAACCTCCCGCAACACCGCGGTCACGTCAGGCTGCCGCACGTCCGCGTAAGCAACCCGGACGTCAACCCCACCCCGCTCCCGGACCAACCGCGCGATCTCCTCGACGACCACACCCCCACCCGGATGCCGAGTCCCGTGCGCCACCAGCACCAACGTGCCCCCCGCGCTCACACCGCCACCCCACCGCACTCGAACCGCGAGGGCTCCACCGCCAACCGGTACCCCCGCTTCACCACGGTCGCCACCACCCCCGGATCCCCGAGCGCGGTCCGCAACCGCCCCACCGCCGTCTCCACCGCGTGCTCCTCCCCACCCCCGGGCAACGCCGCCAACAACTCCTTCCGCGACACCACCCGCCCCCGCGCCTGCACCAACGCCCGCAGCACCGCCATGGGCGCGGGCGCGACCGGCCGCAGCTCCCCGTCCACCAGCACCCCCTGCCCCCGCAGCTCGATCTCCCGCCCCTCCACCGGAACCCGAACCGCCCGAGCCGGGAGCTCCACCACCACTTCCCTGGCCAACGCCCCCATCCGGGCCCGCCCCGGCTGCACCACCGGAACCCCCACCGCGACCAGCGGCCCGGCCGCGATCGCCCCCACGCACACCACCAGCACCCGCCGCAGCGCCCCGACGACCTCCTCGTACCGCCCCATCTGCCGAGCCGTCTCCAGCACCGACGCCGCCGCGGGCGCCGAGGTGAACGTCATCGCGTCCACCTGCCCCGACAGCACCCCTTCCAGCAACCTCTCCAACGGCCCTGGATCGGCAGGCCCCGTCCACCGGTAGACCGGGACCTCCACCACCTCAGCCCCGGCCTCCCGCAGCGCCCCGGTGAACTCCGGCAGCGGAATCCCGTGCAGCTGCACCGCGATCCGCTTCCCCGCCACCCCCAGCCCCAGCAGGTGCTCCAACAGCTCGGCGTTGGACTCGCTCGACGGCGACCAGTCCTCCACCAGCCCGGCGGCCCGCACGGCCCCCCGCGCCTTCGGCCCCCGCGCCAGCAGCAACCCGTCCCCGAGCGCCGTCAACAACCGCGCCCCGAGCCCCCACCCCTCCGCGGCCTCGACCCACCCCCGGAACCCGATCCCGGTGGTGGCCACGACCGCGTCGACCTGCCGGGCGAGCACCAGCTCCGTGGCCTCCAGCAGCTTCGCGTCGTCGTGCAGCGGGACGATCCGGATCGCAGGCCCGTGCAGCACCGCCGCGCCCTTCCGCTCCAGCAGGGCCACCAGCTCCTCGGCCCGCCGGGCCGCGGTGACCCCCACCGTGAACCCCGCGAGCGGCCCGGCGGCGCCACCCGCAGCCGCACCCCCGCCCGCGGCGCCCCCGCCCTCGGCAGCCCCACCCGCGGCAGCCCCGCCCGCCACACCCCCGGTCACGGCGCTCCCACCCGCACGACACCCTCCACCACGCTCACCGGGTACGACTCGACCACGACCGCCGGATCGTCCAGGCACCTCCCGGTGCTCAGCTCGAAAGCCTGCTTGTACAGCGGCGAGATCACCACCGGGACCCCGCCCCGGTCCCCGACGATCCCCCGCGACAGCACCGCCGCCCCGCTGAACGGGTCCACGTTGCCCAGCGCGTGCAACCCCCCGTCGCTGGTGAGGAACAGCGCCACCTGCGTCCCGTCGGGCAGCAGGGCGGCGACGCCGCGCTCGGGCTGCAACGCGCTCAACTCGCACACTGGAGTCATGGGGCACACTCCTGTCATCGGGCCACCTCCGGGATTCCGAGCACGACCGGCACGCGCTGGCCCCGCTCCTCGCGGAAGGAGATCGTCGGGTCCGGCGCTCCCGGCGCGTTCACGAACGACGTGAACCGCGCCAGCTTCTCCGGGTCGTCCAGCACTCCCCGCCACTCGTCGGCGTAGGAGTCGACGTGCTTGGCCATCGCCGCTTCCAGGTCCGCGCAGATGCCGAGGCTGTCGTGCACGACCACGTCGCGCAGGTGGTCGAGCCCGCCCTCCATGGACTCGATCCACGGCGCGGTGCGCTGCAGCTTGTCGGCCGTGCGGATGTAGAACATCAGGAACCGGTCGATGATCCTGACCAGCGTCTCCGTGTCCACGTCGGACACCAGCAGGTCGGCGTGCCGGGGCGTGAACCCGCCGTTGCCGCCGACGTACAGGTTCCACCCGTTCTCCGTCGCGATGACCCCGAAGTCCTTGCCGCGCGCCTCCGCGCACTCGCGCGCGCACCCGGACACCGCCGACTTGAACTTGTGCGGCGAGCGCAGCCCCCGGTAGCGCAGCTCCAGCTCGATGGCGAGCCCCACCGAGTCCTGCACGCCGAAGCGGCACCACGTCGACCCGACGCAGGACTTCACCGTGCGCAGCGACTTGCCGTAGGCGTGCCCGGACTCGAACCCGGCGTCCACCAGCCGCCGCCAGATGAGCGGCAGCTGGTCCACGGTCGCCCCGAACAGGTCGATCCGCTGCCCGCCGGTGATCTTCGTGTAGAGCCCGTAGTCGCGGGCCACCTCGCCGATCACGATCAGCTTCTCCGGCGTGATCTCGCCGCCGGGGATGCGCGGCACCACCGAGTAGGTGCCGTTGCGCTGGATGTTCGCCAGGAACCGGTCGTTGGTGTCCTGGAGGGTGACCTGCTCGCCGCCCAGGATGTGCCCGTTCTCCAGCGACGCCAGGATCGACGCCACCGCGGGCTTGCACAGGTCGCACCCGCGCCCGCTGCCGTGCCTGGCGACCAGCTCGCTGAACGTCCCGATCCCGGTCGAGCGGACGATCTCGAACAGCTCGGCGCGGGACTGCGGGAAGTGCTCGCACAGCGCGCGGGACTGCTCGACCCCGCACTCCGCCAGCAGCTTCTTCAGCATCGGCACGCACGAGCCGCACCCGGTGCCCGCCTTGGTGCACGCCTTGATGCCCGGCACGTCCGCGGCCTGCCCGCTGGTGATCGCGTCGGTGACCTGCTGCTTGGTGACCGCGTGGCAGGAGCACACCTGCGCGTCGGCGGGCAGCGCCAGCTCGACCGCCGCCGCGCCGATGAGGGACACCGGGTCGCCGGGCACCGGGCGGCCGACGAGGGGGCGCAGCGCCGAGTACCTGGAGGCGTCGCCGACGAGCACGCCGCCGAGGAGGGTCCTGGCGTCGTCGGAGACGACGACCTTGGCGTAGGTCCCGGCGACGGCGTCGTTGACCACGACCTCCAGCGCGCCGGGCGAGGTGGCGTGCGCGTCGCCGAACGAGGCGACGTCGACGCCGAGGAGCTTGAGCTTGGTGGAGGTGTCCGCGCCGGGGAACTCGGCCGCGCCGCCGAGGAGGCGGTCGGCGACGACCTCGGCCATGGCGTAGCCGGGGGCGACCAGCCCGTACACCGCGCCGCCGACGAGCGCGCACTCGCCGACGGCGTAGACGTCCGGGTCGGAGGTGCGGCAGCCGCCGTCCACGACGACGCCGCCGCGCGGTCCGACGTCGAGCCCGGCCGCGCGGGCCAGCTCGTCGCGGGGCCGGATGCCCGCCGAGAACACCACGACGTCCAGGTCCAGCTCGCGGCCGTCGGACAGGGTGGCGGCGAGCCGGTCGCCGTCGCGGGTGACGGCGGTGGCCGAGACTCCCGTGTGGACGGTCAGGCCGAGCTTCTCCACCATGCGCCCCAGCAGCGCGCCGCCGCCCTCGTCGATCTGCAGCGGCATCAGGCGCGGGCCCAGCTCGACCACGTGCGGGGAGATCCCCATGCCGCGCAGGGCGTTCGCGGCCTCCAGGCCGAGCAGCCCGCCGCCGAGCACCATGCCCGCGCGGCGGCCCATGCCCCGCTGCCCCGCTCCCCGGTGGCGCGCCGCGTCGACGGTCGCCCGGATCGCGTCCAGGTCGTCGATGGTGCGGTAGACGTGGCAGCCGGGCAGGTCCCGGCCGGGGACCGGGGGCACGAACGGGCTGGACCCGGTGGCCAGCACGAGCGCGTCGTAGGCCAGCTCGGCCCCGGTGGAGGTGCGCACGCGCTTGGCGGCGCGGTCGATCCCGGTGGCCGACTCGCCGAGGCGCAGCTCGACCGCGTCGTCGTGCGGCTCCAGCGCGAGGCCGCTCGCGTCCCAGGTGTCGACGTAGCTGGAGAGCGCGACCCGGTCGTACGCGGCCCTGGGCTCCTCGGCCAGGACCACCACGCGCCAGGCCCCGTCGACGTCCCTTTCCCGCACCGCCTGGACCAGGCGGTGACCGACCATGCCGTGACCGACGACCAGAAGCGTCCGCGTCATCGAAACCAACCTCCTCCGACCCGGAGAAATGCTCACCGGGAACGGTATCGCTGGAAAGACGGGCGAGTTTCGCGAGCGTTAAAGCACGCTCACACCGCACGTCAGGGGCTTGTGCGCGGGGTCCGCGCTTCCGGTGGGCGGCGCGCCGCCCTCACCACGCGGTCGGGCGTTTCTGCCGTACGAACGTTCGTTTTCCAACAACCCACGAATTCCGGAAAACCCCGGAATTCAGCGTTCCACCTGCGCGGTTGGCGGTCCCGCGAGATCGCGGGACCGCACCGCCGCTCACCCTTTCGAGCGCCTTTTGGTGGCCGTGCTCACACGCTTTTGATCAAGCCGGCGCGTGCGGGGTCCCGGCGTCGGGCGCCGGTCCCCCGCGCCGCGACCCCCGCCGTCAGATCCCGGCGTGCGCCAGGCTGGGCGCCCGCCCGAACGAGACGCGCCGGAGGTAGAACCACCACGTGGTGACCACGCACAGCGCGTAGAACCCCAGGAACGCCGTCAGCGCGGGCGCGAGGGTCTTGCCGCCCTCCAGGGAGAACTTGAACACCAGGTTGACCAGCACCCCGCCGAACGCCCCGACCGCGCCCGCGATGCCCACCACGGCGGCGGCCTGCCGCTTGGCGGACGCGGCATCCGCGACCTGCGTCGCGAAGATCGCCGGGATCATCCGGTAGGTCGAGCCGTTGCCCAGGCCCGTCAGCACGAACAGCACGATGAACGAGCCGAAGAACAGCGGGAAGCTGCGCGCCTCCACGCTCACCAGCACGCCCGCGCACCCCAGCGCGAGCCCGACGAACACGCCGACGGTGACCCGCGCGCCACCGAGCCGGTCCGCGAGCCAGCCGCCGAACGGCCGGGTCACCGAGCCGATGAGCGCGCCGAGGAACGCCAGCGCCACGAACCCCTTCTGCTCGGCGAAGCTGAGCTTGATCAGGGACGGGAAGGCGAACGAGAAGCCGATGAACGAGCCGAACGTGCCGATGTAGAGCAGCGACATGACCCAGGTGTGCCGGTTGGTCATCGCCAGCCGGTAGGAGGTGCCGTCCGGCCTGGCCTCGGTGAGGCTGTCCATGAACAGCCACGCGCAGGCCGTGGACACGACCACGAACGGCATCCACACCAGCGCCGCGTACGCGAGGTTGATCCCGGTGCCCCAGGTGATCACGATCGGCACGACCAGCTGCACCATCGCCACGCCGAGGTTGCCGCCCGCCGCGTTCAGGCCGAGCGCCAGGCCCTTCTTGCCCTCCGGGTAGAAGAACGAGATGTTGGCCATCGACGAGGAGAAGTTCCCACCGCCGAAGCCGGTCGTGGCGGCGGTGAGCAGGAAGAACCAGTACGGCGTCCCCGGAGTGCTGACCGCGTGGGCCAGCATCGCGCACGGGATCAGCAGCATCCCCGCGCTGAACGCCGTCCACGCCCGACCGCCGAAGCGGGGCACCGCGAACGTGTAAGGCACCCGCAGCACCGCGCCCACCAGGTTGGGCACGATCAGCAGCCAGAAGGTCTGCCCCACCGTGAAGGCGAAACCGACCTGGCCGAGGCTGACCACGACGATGCTCATGAGGCTCCACACCGTGAAGCCGAGGTTCTCCGCGAGGACGGAGAACACCAGGTTCTTGCGCGCGACCCGCCTGCCCTCGCGCGCCCAGAACTCCGGGTCCTCGGGCTCCCACCGGTCGATCCACCGCCCGCCGCGCCTGCTCCGCGCGACCGCGCCCCGATCCTCGTGCACCGTGCTCATCGAGACCTCCAGAACCACCGATCGCTTGTGGGGCAACCTAAGGAGCCGCGGTTACCCCGGCGTGCGATCGCGTGTCGTGTCGGGCAATTCCCCCGCACACCGGGTGGCGGGGAGCTGTGAGGGGAGGCCGCGGGGGTCACCGGGGGCGACCGCCGGGCGGGGGTCCGGGAGGTGGGGAGCGTCGGGGGCGGGACGCGGGGGTCACCGGGGCGACCGCCTGCGCGGTCGAGAGCCGTCGCGCTCACTCGGCAGCCGCCAACCAGTCCGCGATCCCGCACACCGCGTCCCGGCACCCGCCGCACCCCGTGCTGGCGCGGGTCGCCTCCACCAACCCCGGCACCGAGCGCGCACCGGCCCGCCAGGCGCTCACCAGCTGCCCCTTGCTGACCGTGTTGCACCGGCACACCACCGCCCCGGCGGGCAGGTCCGCCGGACTCGCCTCCGCGACCGCCCCGGCGGGCAGCGCGCGCCCCAGCAGCAGCCCCAGCCGGTCCGACGGCGCGGGCAGCCCCCGGTCGTACAGCTGGGTCACCGCCGCCGCCGCGTCCGGCACGCCCAGCAGGATCGCCCCGGCGACCCGGTCGTCGCGCAGCACGAGCTTCGCGTACCGCCCGCGCGCCGGGTCCTCCAGCGCCAGCACCTCGGCCCGCTCGTCGTCCACGCCCACGTGGGCCTCGCCCAGCGCCACCAGGTCGACGTCCCGCGCCTTGAGCCGGGTCACCGCCCCGCCACCCCGGTAGCGGGCGGCCGGGTCGGTCCCGGTGAGCCGGTCGGCGAGCACGGCGGCCTGCTCCCACGCGGGCTGCACCAGCCCGGTCGGGGCGCCCTCGTGCTGGGCGCAGTCGCCGATGGCGTGCACCCTCGGGTCGTCGGTGCGCAGCGCGTCGTCCACCAGCACGCCCCGGTCCACGGCGATCCCGGCCTGCGCGGCCAGCTCCACCGAGGGCCGCACGCCCGCCGCCACCACGAGCAGGTCGGCGGCCAGCCGCGTCCCGTCCGCCAGCAGCAGCCCCTCGCCGGGCTCGTACCGCTCGGCGACCGCGCCCAGCCGCAGTTCCACGCCCAGCCCGCCCAGGGCCCTGGCGAGCACCCGCCCGGCGCCCGCGTCGAGCTGCCGCTCCATCAGGTGCGACCGGGGGTGCACGACGGTCACCAGGCACCCGCGCGCCACCAGCCCGCGCGCGGCCTCCAGCCCGAGCAGCCCGCCGCCGAGCACCACGACGGGCGCGCCGGGCCTGGCCGCCGAGGTGATGGCGGCGCAGTCGTCCAGGGTCCGGAACGCGACCGCGCCGGGCGCGAGCACCCCGTCCACCCCGGTCAGCCCCGCGACCGGCGGCAGCCACGGCCGGGCCCCGGTGGCGAGCACGAGCGCGTCGTAGGGCACCTCGCCGTCGTCCACCTGCACGACCCGCCGCACCCGGTCGACCTTGCCGACCGACGCGCCCAGCCTCAGGTCCACGGCGGACCGCTCGGCCCAGTCGGGGGCGTGCAGCAGCACCGACTCCGGCGGCAGCGCGCCCGCGACGACGCTGGAGAGCAGCACCCGGTTGTACGCGGGGTGGCGCTCGGCGCCGAGCAGGGTGAGCCCGACCCGCTCCCCGCCGGGGTCGCGCCGCAGCACCTCCTCGGCGAACCTGGCGCCCGCCATGCCATGGCCCACGACGACGACACGCCTCACGTTCCCGACCCCCCACCCGCGCCAGCGGGTGGGAACCCACCCCACCGCAGCACGAAGACACCCGGCACCACACCGGACCCGAAACCACCGACCAACCGGAAGCGCGCCGCGGACCAGACCCGGCACGCCAACCGCCG
>NZ_JBQGCX010000118.1:0-4162 GCF_052038725.1 Actinosynnema sp. | reverse complement strand
CGGCGTGGGCTCCCCCGCGCGGGAGCCCCTCGCGGCCGGGGTGCTCGCGGCGGTTCCGGGACCGGGCGTCGCCGAGGAGCTCGCCGCGCACGGCAACAACCTCGCCGAGCTGCTGCGCGCCCGCGCCGTCGAGCGCGGCTGGTCGGGGCGGGTGGCGTTCGAGTGCGGCGGCGAGCGGGTCACCCACGGGCAGGTGCACGCGCGGGCCGCCGCGCGGTCGGCGGCGCTCGCGGCGCTGGGCGTGCGGGTGGGCGACCGGGTGGTGCTGGTGCTGGACGACGACGTCGACTTCGTGGTGCTGTTCCTGGCGGTGCTGCGGTTGGGGGCGGTCGCGGTGCCGGTGAACCCCCGGCTGCACCGGGGCGAGCTGGCGGCCTGCCTGACCGCCGCCGAGGCCGCGCTGGTGCTCTGCCGCGCGCGGGACGTGCCCGAACTGGCCGCGCGCACCCCGGCCGACCTGGACTTCCCCGCTCCCCCGGTCCCCGCCGCCGCGCTGCCGGACGAGCACCCCGCCTACGCCCTGTTCACCTCCGGCACCACCGGCGCGTCGCGGCTGTGCCCGCACGCCCACGCCGACCCGCTGGTGTACCAGCGCGCGTTCGGCGGCCCCGTGCTGCGGCTGACGCCCGACGACGTGGTGCACTCGGTGTCCAAGATGTACTTCGCCTACGGCCTGGGCAACTCGCTGCTCTACCCGCTCCTGGCGGGCTGCCGCGCGGTGCTGGAACCGGGGCCGCCGCAGGCCGCGCGGGCGCTCGCGCTCGTCGACGAGCACCGGGTGAGCGTGCTGTTCTCGGTGCCCACGTTCTACTCGCGGCTGCTCACCGAACCGACGTGCGGGCTGCTGGCGGGGCTGCGGCTGGCGGTGACGGCGGGCGAGGTGCTGCCGCTGTCGCTGGAGCGCCGGTTGGGGGCGCTGCTGGGCGAGCGGCTGCTCAACGGGATCGGCACGACCGAGGTGGGGCAGGCGTTCACGTCCAACGCGGCGGGCGCGCACCGGATCGGCACGGTCGGGCGGGCGCTGCCGCCGTACGCGGTGCGGGTGGTGGACGAGCTGGGCGCGGTGGTCGGGGCGGACGTGGTGGGGCGGTTGCAGGTGCGCGGGCCGACGGTGAGCGCGGGCGCGCGGCCGGACGGCGGGCCGGGGCGCGAGCCGGGCTGGTACACGACCGGTGACCTGGCCTCGTGCGACGCGGACGGCTACCTGGTGGTGACCGGGCGGGCGGACGACATCGAGAACGTGGGCGGCATCAAGGTGCACCCGGTGGACGTGGAGTCGCTGCTGGCCGAGCACCCGCTGGTGGTGGAGGCGGCGGTGTGCGCGGTGCGGGAGGGCGGGCGGAGCGGGTTGCGGGCGTACGTGGTGCGCTCGGGTGGTGAGGCGGAGGGTGGTCCGGACGACGGGGACCTGGCGGAGGAGCTGCTGGCCGCCGCGCGCGCCGGGCTGACCACCTACAAGGTGCCGCGCGCGGTGGTGTTCGTGCCCGCGCTGCCGCGCACCGGGTCGGGGAAGCTGCGCAGGCACGTGGTGCGGGGCTGGGTGGACCGGTGAGCGCTCAGAACTCCGGGTACTCGGCGCACAGCCGCCCGCCGAACCGCGTCCGGGCGTGCTCGCGCATCCTCGGGCCGTAGACGGGGTGGTCGGCGAGCTGGGTGTAGGAGGTCAGCTCGCCGATGTCCACGATCCCGGCCTTGACCGCGAGGTAGACGTCGAAGCCGGGGTACATCAGGCCGACGAACGGCAGGTCGTCCACGTCCAGCGCGAGCACCGGGTGCTCCCCCGTGGAGTCGGGCTCGCCGACCGCGTAGACGCGCCGCGAGTCCGAGCCGCCGGGCAGCAGGAAGCACTCGGGGAACAGCCCGGCCAGCGGCGCGTACAGCTCGCCCCAGCCGGGGCCGTAGCACTCGGTGGCGACGCGGTCGAGCGGGCGCGGGGACAGCTCGCCGTCGTCGGTGAACCAGCCTTCGCGGCGCAGCAGGCCGGTGTCGAAGGCCAGCCAGGCGCGCAGGCTGGGCGGCAGCGGTCTGCCGGACGGGAAGGTCGCGCCCGCCAGCCACCCGGCGGGCGCGGGCTCGGGTTCGCCCTCGACCCACGGGTGGTCGTAGAAGTCGAACATGGACCGGTGCGGGTCGCGCCGCACCGACTCGACGGCCCGCTCGGCGAGCGCGACCCCGTGTGCTCCGTCTGCCATGGCCGGGAAGCTAGCAGCGACCCCCGACAGCGGCGGCTCAGCCCGCCGAGCGCCTGCCTCGGGCCCGGCGGACCGTCATGAACCACAGGACACGTAGCCGGCCACCAGCCAGAGGAGCGCGCGCACCGGGTGCAGCGCCTCCCCGGCCCCCTCCCGCACCCAGGTCACCGCGATCTGGGGGAGGCTGAGCGCGACCACCGCGAAGACGAGCGCGACGCCCTCCCTGGCGTTCACGGGCAGGAACCTGCGGGCGCCGAGGGCCCGGTGCGCGGGTGTGGGCCCCTGGTGCTCGTCCGCGACGCGGACGACGTAGCCGACCAGGAGGAACAGCGGGATGGCGAGCGGGGCCACGACCAGCGGCGGGACCTGGAGCAGCAGCAGGACGACCATGGTCAGCCCCAGCAGCGCCAAGCAGGCCAGCGCGAGCAGGATCTTCCGCTTGGCCGTCGCCCCGTCCAAGGCCGCTCCCCTCATCTCGCGGGCGCGACCGGGACGCCCCCGCACCCTGGTGCCCCGCGCTGGACACGAGCCCTCCACGCGGGTGACCCACGTCACAGGCGTGTGATTCAACGGAACGGGCCCCCGGTGGGTTTCCAGGCCGCAAGCGACCCGACGAACCAGAAGGAGGCGGGGTGCAGGTCGACTACGACCAGTTCGTGACCGATCGCCTCGACCAGCTCCTGCGCTACGCCACCGCGCTCACCTGCGACAAGCACCTGGCGCAGGACATCGTGCAGGACGTGCTGCTGCGGGCGAGGCAGAAGTGGGCCCGGATCGGCGCGCTGGAGGTGCCCTACCTGTACCTCAAGCGCATGGTCACCAACGACTACCTGTCGTGGCGGCGGCGGCGCGCGGCGCGCGAGGTGCTCACCGGGCACGGCGGGTTCGACGAGGTGGGGCCGGTGGTGGCCGACCACGCCGAGCGGCACGCGGAGCGCGACGCCATGCGCGCCCTGATCGCCGCCCTGCCGCGCAAGCAGCGGGCGGCGGTGGTGCTGCGCTACTACGAGGACAGCAGCGACGAGGAGATCGCGTCGGTGCTGAAGTGCTCGGTGGGCACGGTGCGCAGCAACATCTCCCGCGCGCTGGCGAAGCTGCGGGTCCAGCGGAGCGAACAGCCGGAGGTGCTGCGATGACCGACCAGGAAGCGCTGATCAGGGCCGCGCTCGCGGCGCAGGCCCAGGAGCGGGTGGACCACCGGGAGGTGGCGGCGCGGGTGCGCACGGCCGCGGCGCCGCGCCGCCGGGGTGCGCTGATCGCGGCCGGGGTGCTCACGGCCGCTGCCGCGGTGGCCGCCGTGGTGGCGCCGATGACGTTGCGGGACGCGCCCGCCGAGCGGCGGGAGGTGGCCACCGGCGCCGCCGCGCAGGAGCAGACGGTGCTGCTGCTGGGCGTGGACACCGGGGAGGGGGCGGACCGGCCTTCCCACGCGGACACGGCGGTGCTGCTGCGGATCTTCCCGGACGGCCGGGTCAGCGGGGTGTCCCTGCCGCGCGACCTGCGGGTCACCGGCGCGGACGGCCGGGCCACCAGGCTGGCGACGGCCTACGCGGCGGGCCACGAGCAGGCCGGGCAGGAGGGGCGGGACGCGGTCGCCGGGGGCGCCGGGGCCGCGCTGGACGCGGTCGCCGAGGTGACCGGGGTCAGGGCGGACCACTGGGCCGTGGCGTCGATGGACCGGTTCGCCGAGCTCAGCGACCTGGTCGGCGGGGTGCGGGTGTGCCTGAGCCAGCCGGCGCGGGACGAGTACGCGGGGGTGGACCTGGCGGCCGGTGAGCACGTCCTGCGGGGCGAGGAGGCGCTGGGCTTCCTGCGGCAGCGGCGCGGCCTGGAGCAGGGCGACCTGGACCGGGTGACCCGGATGCAGGCGTTCCTGCTGGGGCTGCGGACCTCGGTGCTCGACTCCGAGGTGCTCGGCGACCCGGCGAAGCTGACCGGGCTGTTCGACCGGGCCCGCGACGCGGTGCGCA
>NZ_JBQGCX010000117.1:0-2681 GCF_052038725.1 Actinosynnema sp. | reverse complement strand
GGCGCGGGCGGAGGTGAGCGGGTACTCCAGGACGCGGGTGAGCAGCACGAGCGCGACGCCGCCCAGCAGGGCGGCGCCCGCGAGGGCGCGGGCCTTCGCGGCCACCGCGAGCGCGCTGAGGACGGTGGCCAGCGCGAGCAGCAGGCCCCACGAGCCCAGCCGCAGGTCGAGCAGCGGGATCGGGGTGAGCTCGGGGGCTTCGACCACCGGGAGCGCGAACGCGCCGACCGCCAGGAGCCCGGCGGTCACCAGCGCGCCGACCAGCGGCAGCGGGGTCTCGGCAGGGGGCTCCTCCTCGGTCTCGTCGCGCTCGGCCGCGCCCGCGAGCACGGCGAGGACGGCGGTGACCGCCGCGAGGACCACCGAGACGGCGGTCAGCCAGGCGCCCGCCCCCGGCTCGATCCGGCCGAGGGAGACGGCCAGCGCGCTGCCCGAGGTGACCTGGGTGGCCGCGTAGGCGGAGTCGAGCGCGCCGAGGCCCGCCAGCGGCACGGCGGCCAGCGCGGCGGCCAGCGCCGGGCGCGCGCGGGGCGTGAGGCGGAGGGCGGCGGCCAGCACGAGCACGACCAGGCCCGCGGGCCACAGCAGGCGCGCGGAGTAGTCGTCGGGCGCGGTGAGGGCGGGTGGCAGGGCCAGCTGCGGCAGGAGCGCGCCCGCGAGGGCGGTGACGCCCGTGAGCGCGCCGAACGCGGCGGTGGCCAGGTGCAGCTTGCGCAGGCCAGGCAGGGCGACCGCGCCGTCACCGGGGGCCTTGGTCGGGACGATCGCGCCCAGGGCGACGACCGCGCCGACCAGCACCTGCACCGGTCCGGGCGCGAGCCCGAGCGAGTCCGTGGCGTGCGGGGCGACCACCCACGGGACGGCGGCGGCGGCGAAGGTCAGGGCGGTCGCGAGCAGGACGGCGCGGCGCAGCTCCGCGCCGAGCGCGCCCGCGAGGAGGCAGAGCAGCAGGGCGGCGGCGCAGCGCAGCAGGCCGCCCGCCAGGTCGAGGCCCTGGGAGTCCGCGACGCCCCCCGGCTTGATGAAGATGTCCCGCGAGGTGAACGGGGCGGTGAACAGCCCGGCGGCGGCGAGCGCGCCCGCGAAGCCGGAGAGGGCGTACCGGGGGCGCTCGGGGAACTCGTCGCGCAGCGCGGGCAGCGCGAGCAGGCCCGCCACGACCAGCAGTGCCCGCCCGGCCAGCAGGACCCACAGGCCCGCGCCGGGGACCGGCTCGGCGATGCCCGTGACGTACAGCTCGGGGCGCACGACCCGGCCGGGGTCGGTGGCGATCCGGAGGTCGGAGAGCAGGCCGGCGAGCGCGAACGCGGCGGGCGGCACGAGCGCGGCGGCGGCCGGTTCGAGGCGGCGGCGGGCCAGCAGCACCCCGGCGGGGAGCACCACGAGCAGGGCCAGCACCGCGAGCAGCGGGGCGGAGTTCCACGCGGGGGCCGCGTCCGTCACGCCCAGGAGGGGGCCCGCGGCCACCAGGAGGGCGCCTGCGCCACCCAGGCCGAGCGCCGCGCGGAGCCTGATCGCGGCAGGGGGCGCCTGCTCAGCGGTTCCGATCACCGGCCCGACGCTAGCAAAGGCGCGGTGCGTGACGGGGAGCGCGCGGAGGGTCGCGGGAACCGGTGTGGGAACCGGTGCGCCGAGCGATGCGGCGAGCGGTGCGGCGAGCGGTGCGGCGAGCGGCTCGGGAACCGGAGGGGGAGCCAGCGCGGAGAGCGGCTCGGAAAACGGCGCGGGAATCGGGAATCAACCCGGCGAGGGCGCGGTTGTGCCCCGTGCGGGGCGTAGGGGTCGCCTCGCACGGGGTAGCGGGACACGGGGACGCGGGGGCGGGAGACGACGGGGAAGGCCGCGCTCGGCGCGGAACGGGGAGCCGTAGGCAGGCAGGGCTGGGCCCACAAGTGGGGCAAGACCGGGAGCCACAAGCGGGGCGAGGCCGGGAGCCACAGGCAGGGCAAGGGGGGCAAGGCCGGGACCTGCGGGCGGGGCAAGGCGGGCAAGGCCCGGAGCCACAGGCAGGGCAAGGCGGGCAGGGCCAGCCAGTCATCGGCGAGGCAAGGCGGGCGGGGCTGGGGAGCCGCAGGGGAGCAAGCGGGCTGGGCCGGGGAGCCGGGAACGCGCAAAGCGGGGAGTTGGGGACGAGCATTGCGGTTTGGCGCCGCGCACTGATCGTTCCCGCTGGTGCAGGGCCTGGAACAGGGGTTCCGCAGCCGCTCGGGGGTGATCGCGGGGCGAGTTGACCTTCACCCGGCCAGGGGAATCGGCACAAGTCCGGGACCAGGTCGTTTGGCACCCGATTCTCCGGGAACCCGATTCGTGTCGGTTGTGCCGCATTCGGGGATGGGGTCGACCGGCGGAACGGGGTTGGGACGGGCGGAGCTGATCGGCGAGGGCGCTTCGGGGGCGCCGGACCGGTCGAGCGGCACCACCGGACGACTCCGGGCGGCGCGCCGGGCCCGAGGCTCAGCGCGCGTCGCGGCCGGCCTTGACCAGGCCCCGGCCGTGGACGCCCGGAGCGCCATCGGACGCCACCGCCTCCCGATCCCCTCGCGCGCACGCCTGCGCGCGACGCACGCGTGCGTTGAGCAGGCCTGCGCGCACCGCGCCGCGCCCACGAGGACCAGCGCAGCCCACGAGGACCAGCGCATGAGGGCCAGAGCACGAGGACCGGTGCGCAAGGCTCGCGCTGG